>NZ_JBFOCS010000074.1:0-140163 GCF_040907905.1 Aeromonas sp. s13
CCACCCGCCGTCCCAGTTTAGGGGGCGGTAAGCCCTGCTCTTCGGCCAGACTCGCCTGTTCGAGGAAACTCACCGCATCGAGGATCTTGCCCGCTTCCCGGGCCGGAATATCGACCCGCTTGGCCAGATGGGCGCCGATGGCCATAAAGACGGCGTCAAAGCCCCCCTCGTCGCGCTCGCGCAGCACATCCTCCACCTTGTGGTTAAGAGTCAGGGTCACTCCGGCCGCCACGATACGGGCTACCTCCCGATCCAGCACATCGCGGGGCAAACGGTAGGCGGGAATACCGAAACGCAGCATGCCGCCGGCAAGCGGCCCCGCTTCGCGGATCTCCACCTGATGGCCGAGCCGGTTGAGGTGCCAGGCGCAAGAGAGGCCGGAGGGACCAGCGCCTATGACCAGCACCTTCTTGCCACTGGCGGGCGCGGGGGGCGCAGGCAGCCAGCCTTTGGCCAGCGCCTCGTCGCCGAGGAAGCGCTCGATGGCATGGATGGAGACGGATTCATCCACCTGACCGCGGTTGCAGGCGCTCTCGCAGGGGTGATAGCAGACCCGGCCATGAATGGCGGGCAAGGGGTTCTCTTCGATCAGGGTCTGCCAGGCCGCCTCAAAACGGCCGGCCTGCGCCAAAGAGAGCCAGGCCTGGATATTTTCTCCGGCCGGGCAGGCGTGATTGCAGGGTGGCAGGGCTGGCCGCCAGACGGGTAGCCGGGTACGCACCGGGCCTGTTCCCGTTTTCAGGGAGAGATCCGGCAATGGGGTCATGTCCAGTTGTTTGCTCATACATTGCTTTCTTCTTTTTGTGTGACAGGCCCCACCCGATGGCGCTTGATACCGTGTAGCCGAAGCGGACGGTGGCCGGATGGGGAAGAAGCGAAAGCGTTAGAAACTGGGAACTGAGTCGATAATGGCCGCTTTTTTGTACTGATTAGCGAATCAGGATCAAAAAATGTTGCACTTTATGGTTCATAGAGACCAGAACGTGACTCAAGTAACATCTTCTCCAGCTGACCGCTGGCTTTCAGTTTGGCGAGCCCCCGATTGAAGGTTTTGATCAATTCGTCAGCGTTGGCGCGCTTGCGGCTGATCAGCAGGTGACCTTCGACCTTCATCACGGGTTTTGAATGGGTTGCAAAGAGATCGACCGTGCTGGCCGGGTAGAACTGACGCAGGGAGTAGTAGCCGACATCGATGTTCTCCAGCGTCAGGTCGGCGCGGCCGGAGAGCAGCAGATCGAAACTCTGGCGCAGCCGGGTGACGAACTGCACCTGCAGCGGCACCTGCGCGATGGCTGCAAAAAAATCTGCATTGTAGGTATAGCCACTAACCGCAGCCAGCTTGCGATCCGCCAGATCCTGATAGCCGTGCCATTCCAGCGGATCGGATTTGAGATAGAACCAGACATAGGTTTCGCTCAGGATGGGATCGCTGTAGAGATGGGTTTTGCGCCGTTCGCTCGACTCATACCAGTGGACTGTGCCATCCACCACTCCCTCCTCCGACAAGCGAAAGGCCCGTTTCCAGGGCAGAAACTGGAACTTGACGCTCACCCCCTCACTCTTGAATGCCTCGCTCACTACATGAGGGATAAGCCCCTGATATTTCAGCGTCTCCGAGCAGTAAGGGGGATACTCTCCCGTGGTCAGGGTCAGCTCCTGCGCCCAGAGCCCGTGGCAAAAAAGGCTCCCCGCCAGCAACCAGCTTATTTTCATCCCGATGCCCTCTTGTTCTGTTTTCCCAACTATAGACCGCCCCCTTGAAAGGATTGCCGGATCGCCGGGGAACCGTTATGTTCCCCTTTTTCCAGGCGATCGCGCCGCTTCACAAGGATACGAAGATGCCAAGGCTAGACAGCATTCACCTCTACCCCATCAAATCGACCGCCGGCATGCCTCAGGCACGCGCCCGGGTCACCCAGGAGGGGCTCGCAGGGGATCGCCGCTACATGGTGGTCAAGCCTGATGGCACCTTCATCACCGCCCGTACCCACCCCCAATTGCAGCAGGTGGTTGCAACTCCAGTTGCAGGCGGCCTGCAACTGAACTATCCGGGGTTCGAGCCCCTCGCCCTGCAAGAGTCCGACTTCAGCCGTGCCCCGCAAGCGACAGGAGTCTGGGGCGATCGCTTCACCGCCCTGCATACCACCCCCATCGCCGACAGCTGGCTGAGCCGAGTCGCTGGCGAACCGGTAGCGCTGCTTTGGCTCGGCACAGAGTCTGACCGCTTTCGCGAGAAGACCGGCACCCGGGTCAGCTTTGCCGACGGTTATCCGCTGCTGCTGATAAGTCAGGCCTCGCTGGATGATCTCAATCTGCGCTCCGATGCGCTGCACCAGATGAGCCAGTTTCGCACCAATCTGGTGGCGAGCGGCACCCGTCCCTTCGAGGAGGACAGCTGGGTGCGCATCCGCATCGGCGAGGTGGAGTTTCAGGTCGCCAAGCCCTGCAGCCGCTGCATCATGACTACGGTGGAAGCGGGCACCGATCGCTTCAATGCCCTCAAAGAGCCGCTCGCGACCCTCACCCGTTACCGCCGCGGCGAGGATGGCGAGGTTTACTTCGGCCAGAACCTGATCGCCCTGAACGAGGGGTGGATTGAAGCGGGTAGCGAGATCGAGGTACTGGAGCGCAAGCGCCCTGCCCCCTACCCTGACGGCGCACCGAAAAAGCGCGAGCTGATCTGCGTGGCCCGCGAACCGCTGGCCCGGGATCTGGAGACCTTCTGGTTCGAAGCCGCCGATGGCGAGCCGCTGCCCGACTACCTGCCGGGCCAGCATCTGCCCATCAGCCTCGATATCAAAAACGAGCGGGTTCAGCGCCGCTATACCCTGAGCTCCACACCAGATCGGCCGGAGCGCTACAGCATCAGCGTCAAGAAGGTGGGGGGCGGTCGCATCTCCCACTGGCTGCACCAGCAGATGCAGGTGGGCAACACCCTGCTGGCCGCAGCGCCGGCTGGCGAGTTTCACCTTGGTGCCGAACGCTCGCTGCTGCTCTCGGCAGGCTCCGGCGTCACCCCCATGCTGGCGATGGCCCGAACTCTGGCCCTGCGCGGGGAGCTCGGCGATGTCCACTTCATGCACCTGTGCCGCAGCGAAGCGGATATTCCGGCAGCCAGCGAGCTGCATGCCATGGCGCATCAGGGGATGACCCTCACCATTATCCTGAGCCAACCGGACAGTCACTGGCAGGGGCAGCAAGGGCGGCTCGGCGATGAGCATCTCGCACTGGTCAAAGGGTTGGCCGGACGGGAGGTGTTTATCTGCGGCCCCCACGGCTTTATGGCCGATGCGGCGGCAAAAGTGGCAGCGCGCGGCGTGCCCGCTGCACGCATCAGACAGGAGAGCTTTGGCGGCGCCATTCTCTCGGTGGCCCGCCCCCATCAGGCGGTGCAACTGCGTATCGGCGCCCAAGCCTTTACCGGCAACAATCAGGGCACTGTGCTGGATCAGGCCAACAAGCAAGGCGTAGAGCTGCCATGGAGCTGCCGCGCCGGCATCTGCGGCAGTTGCAAACAGACGCTGATCTCGGGCGAGGTAGATCACCCCGACGCCCCCGCCATCACCGCCGCCGAGCGGGCCGAGGGCAAGATCCTCACCTGCTGCGCCGTGCCGCTCACCGACCTTGAAATCCTATGATCGGGTGATCGGGCCGCATTAACTCACGCCACCCCAGATGACCGGGGAATTGACCCCGGTCATCTTTATCCACACTTGTTCACCTGATCCGCCCTTAATTTGTCCCCACCGCCTTCATCAGTGAGTTTCCCTTCCTATACTCTCAGAGCAAAAAGCCTTGCCAGCCATTGACTTGGCGATGCTCCATACGACACTCCGCCATAGGGAAAGGACGCCCATACCATGGAACAGAACAAGCCCGCCTTTCAGCTCAACCTGCTGCTATCCGTCATCACCCTGATCCTGCTGTCACTGGTGTTTTTCGCCTACAGCTGGGCGGGTAAACAACTGGAAGAGAGTTATCGACAACAATATGTCTCCTACCTGCTGGCCGACGAACTGCGCCAATCCTCCGATGATCTGACCCGACTCGGGCGCACCTACGTCATCACCAAGGATCCAGCCTACGAGCAGCAGTACATGCGGATCCTGGCCATTCGCAACGGCGATCAGCCGAGACCGGATGGCTACAACCGTATCTACTGGGACTTTGTCGCCGCCAACGGCCAGAATCCCCGCCCCGACAGCAATGTTCGCCGTGGCCTGATCGACCTGATGAAGGATGCCGGTTTCACCGACGGTGAGCTCGCCAAACTGAACGAGGCCAAAAACAACTCGGATGCGCTGGTAAACACCGAGGTCGCCGCCTTCAAGCTGGTGCAGCAGAGCGATGGCGATCCGGTTGCCAACCAGCAAAAAGCCATCGCCATGATGCATGACAAGGCCTATCACCAGAACAAGGGGCGCATCATGTCCCCCATCGATGACTTCTACGTGATGATGGAGCAGCGCAACCATGAGGCAGTCGAGAGCGCCATCGCCAATACCGACATGCTGCGCTATCTCTTTATCGCCCTCGGTCTGGTGTTGATGTTCTTCCTCTGGCGCACCTATCGCTCCCTGCTCGATCTGGTGGGCACCTCGGTCGAACAGCTCAAGACCGATCTCCATATGATGGCGGAAGGGGACTTCTCGCGCCCCATCAAGGTGCCGCCAGGATCGAAAGAGAGCCTGATCGGCCTGCTCGGCGGTATGCAGACCACCCTCAAAGGGATCATCGCCAAGGTCTCCCACTCCACCGAGGAGCTGTCCCACTCTGCCGACAGCATCGCCCAAATTGCCGAGCAGACAGCCCAGTTTGCCACCGATCAGCAAACCAGCACCCAGACCATGGCCGCCGCCATCGAGGAGCTGGTAGTGAGCATCAGCCACCTCTCCGACAACGCCACCCATGCAGACGAGCTGAGCAAGGTCTCCGCCAATACCCTGGAGGAGGGATCAGGGGTCATTAAAGAGACGCTTGGCAGCATCGAGAATATCTCCACCACAGTGGGGGATGCGGCCAGCACCATTTCCGAGCTCAACGGCCATACCCAGCAGATTTCGGAGATCATCGGGGTGATCCGCGGCATCGCCGATCAGACCAACCTGCTGGCCCTCAACGCGGCCATCGAGGCGGCGCGGGCCGGTGAACAGGGTCGCGGCTTTGCGGTGGTGGCCGACGAGGTGCGCAATCTGGCCAGTCGCTCGGCGGCCTCAACCCAACAGATCACCGGGATGATTAGCAAAATCCAGAGCGGGGCGGATGCCTCCATCCGCAGCATGGAGAACACGGTCAACAACGTCTCTCGCGGGGTCACGCTGGCCAACCAGACCGGCGAGGCGATCGCCAGCATCCAGAGCCACGCCTCCAACCTCACCGGCTTGATGGGAGAGATCAGCCACACCCTGCGCGAGCAGTCCACCGCCGCCAACGAGGTGGTCTCTACCGTCGGCAACATCACCTCTCTATCAGAGCAATCGGGGGATGCCGCCCGCCATGTGTCCCAAGAGGCGGCCAAGCTCAAGCAGCTGTCACGGGTTCTGCGCCAGGAGATGGGGCACTTCAAGCTTTAAAGAACGCTGAAAAGCAAAACGGCTGCCCGAAGGCAGCCGTTTTTTATTCGGGGGATCCCCGTCATTCAGTATCTATCAACCACGCAGGGCGGCGATACGCTGCTCGATGGGCGGGTGGCTCATGAACAGTTCGCTCATGGAGCGCTTGCCGTTGATGCCAAAGGCCATCATGGAGCCTTCCAGCTGCGGCTCGGCACCGCGGGAGAGGCGCTCAAGGGCGGCAATCATCTTGTCGCGACCGGCCAGCTTGGCGGCACCGGCATCGGCACGGAACTCGCGCTGACGGCTGAACCACATGACGATGATGGAGGCCAGAATACCGAACAGCATCTCCAGCACGAACACGGTGATCATGTAGGCAAAACCGCCGGTGCTGCTGCTCTCTTCCTCATTGTTGGAGCTGAAGAAGTTGCTGATCACGCCAGCCACGATCCGGGCGAAGAACATCACGAAGGTGTTCACTACACCCTGGATCAGGGTCAGGGTCACCATGTCGCCATTAGCTACGTGGCTAACCTCGTGGGCCAGTACCGCTTCCGCCTCGTCACGGCTCATGCTGTAGAGCAGGCCGGAGGAGACAGCCACCAGCGAATCATCGCGGCGGGCGCCGGTCGCAAAGGCGTTCATCTCGGGAGAGTCGTAGATCCCCACTTCCGGCATCTTGATACCCGCTTCGCGGGCCTGACGGGCCACAGTGCTCACCAGCCAGTGCTCGGTCTCGTTACGGGGTTGCTCGATGACCTGGACACCATAGCTGCGCTTGGCCATCCACTTGGACATCAGCAAGGAGATAAAGGAACCCCCAAAACCGAACACGGCACAGAACACCAACAGCCCGGAAATGCTGGACTTGTTGATCCCCAGAACCGAGAACAGGATATTGAGTACCACCCCCAGCACCAGCATGACGGCCAGGTTGGTCACCAGGAATAGCATAATTCGCTTCATATAGACTCCTTGTGAAGATAAGGGACATGACCGGGGATCACTCGGGATCCCCACCTGATCATGTTAATGTCGACATTCTAGGGAGATTCGATGAATGTTCGCTGAATATGCCGTCAAAGTAGCGGCGAGATATCGAGACGCCCCTGCAAATCGGCTTCAAGCGGATTGTTTATAAACGGAATTTCGCCGAGGAAGGGGGCTGGCAGCAGGCCCCTCAGGGTGTCCAGATTTTCCTGATAATGGCTCATGGAACCATGGAGCCGATTAATTACCCACCCCGCCACCGGCAGCTGATCATTGCGAATGGCGGCAAAGGTGAGCAACGCATGGTTGAGGCAACCCAGCTTGGCCCCCACTACCATGATCACCGCCATGTTCTCCTGCTTGACCCAGTCCGACAGCAGATGCTTGCGATCGAGCGGCAAATACCAGCCCCCAGCCCCTTCCACTACCGCCAGTTCGGCCCCAGCCTGTTCAATCTTGCGTAGCCCCTCGCTCAACCCCTGCATGGTGATAGGCTGGCGCGCCTCGCTGGCGGCAATGTGGGGTGCAATCGGCGGCTCATAGGCGAACGGATTGACCACCTCATAGGGCAGCGGCAGACTCGCCGCCTCCTGCAACAGAACGGCATCCAGGTTGCGCAGCCCGTCCGGGGTGCGGGCACATCCGGCCGAGACCGGCTTGTAACCCGCGCACTTGATTCCCTGTGCGCTGAATTCGCGCAGCAGGGTGCGCGCCACCAGCGTCTTGCCCACATCGGTATCGGTGCCGGTGATAAAGAATGATTTCATACGGTTCTCTCCTTGGCAGGGGGTGGCACACTGCCCTGCAAACTCTGTGGTTCCCGGCGCTCAGCGAGGCTTGCTGAGACGGCCGAGGCACACCCGATAACTGGCGACCAGCCTGCCATCGGGCTGGCGAAACGCCTCATACGCCTGCGCCAGCTGCTGCAATCTGGCGCGCCCGCTCAGACCGGCGGGGGCGGCACTCCCCTGATTGTCATTGATCTGATTGGCCCCAATCCCCTTGAGATCGCGCAACAACTGCGGCAATTCAAGATAGGCGAGATCCCAGGTGATACAACGCAGCTCGGGAGCAGATACCCCGGCGCTAGCCAGCGCCTGCTCCAATTGTGGCAGGCTGAGGAAGCGATTGACATGGGCGCGACCATCAAGCTGCTGCCAAGCGGCTCGCAACTGCCAGAGTGACTCATCGAGCAGGGTCGAGAAAAAGATCTGGCCGCCCGGTTTGACCACCCGCAGCAACTCGCCAAAAGCCTGGGCCGGACGCTCGCACCACTGCAACGCCAGACTGGAGAAAACCCAGTCGAACGCGTTATCGGCGAAAGGAAGCTGCTCCGCATCGCCGCAGAGCAGGCGGGCGCCGCTGCCACGCAAGGCGGCCTGCGCCAGCATGCCGGGGGCGAGATCCAGCCCCACCAGCTGGTGACAACGGTTCGCCAGTTGGGGCAAGAAAAAGCCGGTGCCGCAGCCCAGATCCAGCCCGCTCACCGTCAGATCAGTGCCAACCAGCCTGTCTGGCATCCATTCCAACAGCGCCTGACCCACCTCCTGTTGAAAGCGGGCGTGGGCATCGTAATGACGAGCGGCGGCGCCAAAACGGCGAGCAAGCTGCGCCTTGTCGACCGTTTGAAAACGCTCAGCCATAGTGAGCCTCCCCAAGCGTTGTAACTGCAGGGCAGACCCCCAAGGCATCGAGCAGGCGCTCCACATCCTGCTCGCGGTGAGCCGCGCTCAGGGTAATGCGCAGCCGGACCGTACCGACTGGCACCGTGGGCGGGCGGATGGCGCTCACCCAGACGCCGCGTTCCCGCAGCCGTTCTGCCAGTTGCAGGGCAACACTGCTCTCCCTCACCAGCAGCGGCTGGATCGGGGTATCGCTCGCGCCAAGCTGCCAACCCTGATCCTTTGCCCCTTGCCGGAAGCGAGCGATCAGCTGGCCAAGATGGGCGCGGGACTCATCAGCCGCGCGCACCAGTTCGATGCTCTTGCTCACCGCACAGGCCTGGGCGGCGGGCATATGGGTGCTGTAGACATAGTGGCGAGCGAAGTTGACCAGATACTCCACCAGCTCGCGGCTGCCGCCGACAAAGGCGCCAGCGACGCCAAGCGCCTTGCCAAAGGTGCCCATCTGGATGTGTACGCAGGCCGGGTTCACCCCTTGTGCGGCCAGCGTGCCGCGCCCCTCAGGCCCCAGCACACCGAGGCCGTGGGCATCGTCGATCATCAGCCAGTTGCCGCTCCGGGCGGCGAGGATTGCGAGCTCACCCCAGGGGGCCTGATCCCCGTCCATGCTGAACACCCCTTCCGAAACAATCAGTCCGCGATTTGGCTCAAGCTGCCGTTCAAGGGCCGCCATATCGTTGTGGGCAAAGCGCTTCATCTTGCAGGGGAGCTGGCTGCCCATCTCCTGCAAAGAGGCGTGGTTGAGTTTGTCCTGCCACAGCAGATGCTCCTTGCCAAGCAGCGCTTTGAGCACCGCCTGATTGGCAGAAAAGCCGCAGTTGAACAGCAGCACCGCCTCCACCCCGAGCCACTCGGCCAGGGCCTCCTCAAGCTGTTGGTGGGCACGACTGTAACCGGTCACTAGCGGCGAGGCGCCGGAGCCCGCGCCATAGCGCCCCATCCCCGCGTTGAAGGCAGCCTTGATGGCGGGGTGATCCGCCAGCCCCAGATAGTCGTTGGCGGAAAAATTGAGGTATTCGCGCCCCGCTACCCTGAGCCGCCCGCCACTCGCCCCGTCGGTCGCGATGCGGTTGCGCAGCAGGCTCGCCTGCTCGCGCCCGGCCAGCGCCGCGCCCAGCGCAAAGGGGCCCGTTACTGCAGGGCCCTTCATGACCTGGTGGCCCCAGCACGGGGGCGGGTGGCGTCATAAAACATCTCGGCAGGTTCGCTCTGGCGGCTCACCTCGGCCAGCAGCTCCTCTTCCTGGACCTGATCCGGTTTCTGGGCCCGCTGGGCGGGGCGAATACCGAGCCGCTTGAACAGCTGCATGTCGCTGTTCTCGTCCGGGTTGGGGGTGGTCAGCAGTTTGCAGCCGTAGAAGATGGAGTTGGCCCCGGCCATAAAACACATGGCCTGCATCTGCTCATTCATCTTCTCCCGCCCGGCGGAGAGACGCACATGGGAGGCGGGCATCATGATCCGCGCCACCGCGATGGTGCGGATAAATTCGAACGGATCGAGGTTCTCCTCGTTCTCCAGCGGCGTCCCCTTTACCTTGACCAACATGTTGATGGGCACGCTTTCGGGGTGCCGCGGCAGGTTGGCCAGCGCCATCAAGAGGCCCGCCCGATCTTTCGCCTGCTCGCCCATGCCGACGATACCGCCGGAGCAGACCTTCATGCCGGCGCTGCGCACATGCTCCAGGGTATCGAGCCGATCCTGATAGGTGCGGGTGGAGATGATCTCGCCGTAAAACTCCGGCGATGTATCGAGGTTGTGGTTGTAGTAATCAAGCCCCGCAGCGCCAAGACGCGCCGCCTGATCGGCGGTGAGCATCCCTAGCGTCATGCAGGTCTCCATCCCCAGCCCGCGCACCTCCTCGATCATCCGGATGATGTAGGGCATGTCTTTTTCTTTGGGGTTGCGCCAGGCGGCCCCCATGCAGAACCGGGACGAGCCGTTGGCCTTGGCTTCGCGGGCCCGCTCCAGCACCTTCTCAACCTCCATCAGCCGCTCGGCTTCGAGCCCGGTGTGGTAACGGGCGCTCTGGGGGCAGTATTTGCAATCTTCCGGGCAGGCGCCGGTCTTGATGGAGAGCAAAGTACTCACCTGCACTTCGTTCGGATCAAAGTGGGCGCGGTGGACGGTCTGGGCCTGAAACAGCAGATCGTTGAACGGCAGGGCAAACAGGGCCTGAACCTCGGCGAGGGTCCAGTCATGACGAAGGGCGTGACCGCCCACGGTGAGAGCATTCATACATGGCTTCCGGTTGATATTAGTGGGATCCTGCCCCCGCCATCTTGGGATGGACGGCCACAGAACCCGCCGCCGGGCCTGCGCGCTCAGGGTGATGCGCAGTGCCAAGTGGCTGAAATTGTTGGCTAGTGTAGAGAGCACGCGTAGACTGTCAACACCGACCAGATCAAACCAATTGACAATAGAACAACAAATGACCAATCAAGAATTCGACCTGCACCACATCTGGCACCCCTATACCTCACTCACTCACCCCCTGCCCTGCTATGAAGTGGCCAGCGCCAAAGGGGTGAAGATCACTCTCAGCGACGGCCGTGAACTGGTGGATGGCATGAGCTCCTGGTGGGCTTGCGTGCACGGCTATCAGGTGCCGGAGCTGGACGCCGCCGCCACCGCCCAGCTCGGCAAGATGTCCCACGTGATGTTTGGCGGCCTCACCCACGCCCCGGCGGTCGAGCTCTGCCGCAAGCTGGTGGAGATCACTCCGAAGGGGCTTGATCGGGTATTTCTGGCCGATTCCGGCTCGGTGGCAGTGGAAGTGGCGCTCAAGATGGCCCAGCAGTACTGGCATGCCAAGGGGACGCCCAGAGCCAAATTTGTCGCCCTGCGCAGCGGCTATCACGGCGACACCTTTGGCGCCATGAGCGTCTGCGATCCCGATGGCGGCATGCATGAGCTCTACAAGGGATTCCTGCCGGAGCACCATTTTGTCGACGCGCCCAGCTGCCGCTTCCACGCCGAGTGGGACGAGCAGTGCGTGGTGGAGCTGGCGACACTCATGGCCGATCATCACGAGGAGATCGCCGCCATCGTGCTTGAGCCCATAGTGCAGGGCGCTGGCGGCATGCGCTTCTATCACCCCCGCTACCTGCAGTGGGTACGCGCCCTGTGCGACGAGTTCGGCGTGCTGCTCATAGCTGACGAGATTGCCACCGGCTTTGGCCGCACCGGCCAGCTGTTTGCCTGCGACTGGGCGGGGATCAGCCCCGACATCATGTGTCTGGGCAAGGCGCTTACCGGGGGCTATCTCACCCTCTCTGCGACCCTGACCACCGAGCATGTCGCACGCACCATCTGTGACGGCAAGGCGGGGGTCTTTATGCACGGCCCCACCTTTATGGGCAACCCGCTCGCCTGCGCGGTGGCCAACGCCTCCATCGATCTGCTGCTGGCCTCACCGTGGCAGGAGCGGGTGCGCGCCATCGAGCATCAGCTGCGAACAGAACTGGTAGAGCTGACCCTGCACCCGGCGGTCGCGGATGTGCGGGTGCTCGGTGCCATCGGGGTGGTAGAGATGAAAGAGCGGGTGGATGTGGCGCGCATCCAGCGCAAATTTGTCGAACTGGGCGCCTGGATCCGTCCCTTTGGCAAGCTGGTCTACCTGATGCCCCCCTTCGTCATCACCCCGGAGGAGCTTGGGGTATTGACCGGCGCCATCCGTCAGGCCATCGCCGAGGGCGAGTTTTAATGCAAGCAGCGGCGGCCATCGCAGCCGCCCGTTTGACTACCGGCATTTGATATATAAAGATGGCAACTTTATCCACTTCAGTGCAGTTTCACTTGCCGTAATGTGAGCAAAACACCAGACCTGAGGCCCCAAGAGGGGTAAACTGCTGCGGTTTTACCATCAAGAAAGACTGCTCATGCGCCTCTCCATTGCTGCCAAAATCAACTTTTTCCTGCTCTTCATCTTCTCCATGGTACTGGTCTTCTCCGCAGCCTATCAGGCGGTACGCGAGCGCGATCTCATCCTGACGCTCATCAAGGAGCAGAGCCGCGAGCAGACCGAAGCCTATTTCGACGGCCTCAACATGCTGATGCTGACCGGCAAGATGGATGCCCGTGATACCCTGCGCGGCAAGTTTCTCGACCATGCCCATGTGGAGGATGCCCGCATCGTCCGTGGCGACGCGGTGAGCAAACAGTTCGGCCCGGGACGGGAGACAGAACAGGTAAAAGATGAATTTGATGAGCTGGCTCTGGCGGGCAAAGGGAGTCTGGAGGTGGTGCACAACGGCATGCACAGCCGTCTGGTGGTCACCCGACCGCTACTGGCCAAGAAGGATTTTCGCGGCACCGACTGCACCAGCTGTCATCTGGTGCCGGAGAATACCGTGCTCGGTGCAGTGCGCTTTGACTACTCCCTCGATTCGCTGTTTACCCGGGTCGAGCAGAATATTCTCACCTCGGCGCTCATTCTCACCGGCATCTTCGGGATGGGACTGCTGCTGACCCTCTGGGTCATCCGCACCTGGATCGTGCGCCCTCTCAACCAGTTGACCCGCTCCATGGAAGAGGCCACCGACCTGCACGACTTCGGTCACCGGCTGGAGGGGGATGACGGCGACGAGATTGGCCGGGTGGCGGTGGCCTACAACCAGATGCTCGACAGTGTGGAGCGCCAGCTCGGCAAGCGCGCCAAGGCCAGCAGGCAGGAACCGGATCAGCCCCGCTAAGACGAACGCTTAACCGACGTAGTAAAAGAGCAAGCTGGCGATCAGCACCAATAGCAGGATGGCCAGATTGACATGCCGGGAGTCATCCTGACGGCGGCTGCGCTTGCGCTCCAGCAGCAACACCGCCAGCGTCAGGGCGCAACAGCTCCAGAGCCCGTAGACCAGCCAGGGGGTAAGGGCCGGGTCCCAATAATCGCGCACCTCGATCCCGCCATAGACCAGAAAACCGTAGGCAATTTCGGGCCGGGCATAGTGGTAAAGGGAGAGCAGCACGATAAAGCCGCCCCAGCAGAGCATCACCAACCCCTGTAACACCCGTGTCAGCCAATCTGGCCCATGCCGCCGATCTTTCACCCACCTCTCCTGCGCCCGTGACACTCTTGTTGAGTGAACCATGCCGAAAACCCCACCAGAGTCCGACATTTTTGCTTGTTTATCAAACCCGCGCGGGTAAGATTGACGGCTTAGTCTGCCATGGTGGGCCATCTGTGCCCGGGCCAGACTCCCTAGTGTTGCAAATAGCGCTGCAAGAACAAGCTGGAGACAATATTTCGATGACGCACGCATCCGTAGTAGATGTGCTGGCCGGTAAGTATCCGGTCGGCACCACCCAAACTGTCAAAGGGTGGATCCGGACTCGCCGTGATTCCAAGGCGGGGATCTCATTTTTGGCCATTTCCGATGGCTCCTGTTTCCATCCGGTACAGGCAGTTGTCCCCAATACCCTGGCCAATTACGAGAATGAAGTGCTGCGTCTGACCACTGCCTGCTCCGTGGAAGTGACCGGCGTGGTTGCCGCCTCTCAGGGCAGCGGCCAGGCTTTCGAACTGCAGGCGACCGAGGTGAAGGTAGTCGGCTGGGTCGAAGATCCGGACACCTACCCGATGGCCGCCAAGCGCCACAGCATCGAATACCTGCGTGAACAGGCCCACCTGCGCCCGCGCACCAACATCGTTGGCGCCGTGACCCGCGTTCGTCACTGCCTGGCGCAAGCCATCCACCGCTTCTTCCACGAAGAGGGTTTCCTCTGGGTTGCGACCCCGCTCATCACCGCCTCTGACACCGAAGGTGCCGGCGAGATGTTCCGCGTCTCCACTCTGGACATGGAAAACCTGCCGCGCACCGACGCTGGCAAGGTGGACTACAACGAAGATTTCTTTGGCAAAGAGGCTTTCCTGACCGTATCCGGCCAGCTGAACGCCGAAACCTATGCCTGCGCACTCTCCAAGGTCTACACCTTCGGCCCGACCTTCCGCGCTGAAAACTCCAACACCAGCCGCCACCTGGCCGAGTTCTGGATGGTTGAGCCGGAAGTGGCCTTCAACGATCTGGAAGATAACGCCGCACTGGCCGAAGCCATGCTGAAGTATGTCTTCAACGCCGTACTGACCGAGCGTCGCGACGATCTGGAGTTCTTCGCCCAGCACGTGGACAAGGATGCCATCAGCCGTCTGGAGCGTTTCGTCTCCTCCGACTTCGCCCAGATCGACTACACCGACGCCATCGAAGTGCTGAAAAACTGCGGCAAGAAGTTCGAGTTCCCGGTCTCCTGGGGTATCGATCTCTCCTCCGAGCACGAGCGCTATCTGGCCGAGGAGCACTTCAAGTCTCCGGTGGTGGTAAAGAACTACCCGAAAGATATCAAGGCCTTCTACATGCGCCTCAACGACGACGGCAAGACCGTTGCCGCGATGGACGTACTGGCACCGGGCATCGGCGAGATCATCGGTGGTTCCCAGCGTGAAGAGCGTCTGGACGTGCTGGATGCCCGTCTGGCCGAGATGGGCCTGAACAAGGAAGATTACTGGTGGTATCGCGACCTGCGTCGCTTCGGTACCGTGCCGCACTCCGGCTTCGGTCTGGGCTTCGAGCGTCTGGTAGTCTACGTGACCGGCATGGGCAACGTCCGCGACGTGATCCCGTTCCCGCGTACTCCGCGTACCGCCGAGTTCTGATCAGCGGCATCTTGCCACTGCATTACAAAAGCCGACCTGCGGGTCGGCTTTTTTATTGTCACCGTTATGGGTGATACTCAGGATTAACCGGCACAAGGAACTCGTCGCCTATGGGATATCGCCTGCTGCTCTCGCTACTGCTGTCCTGCATGCCTGTTCAACTGTGGGCCGAGCCCGTTCGTCTGACCACCCTGGAGTGGCCCCCCTACACCAGCCAGAGCCTGCCCGATGGCGGCCTCACCGGTCATATCGTCAAACGCGCCTTTGCCGAAGCGGGACTGGAAGTGACGTTCGACTTCTATCCCTGGCAGCGGGCGGTACGGCTGGCGGCCGACCCGACCCAGCCTTATAGCGGCTATTTTCCCGAGTACCTCTCCGACACCCTGCCCACCCTGTGGCGCAGCTCCCCCAGCGTAGGCGACAGCGTGCTGGGCATGGCGCAGCGCTCAGGCCCCCCCATCCCCTGGCAACAGCTCACGGATCTCGCCTCCTACCGGATCGGCGTGGTGGAGGGATACGTCAACACCCGTGAATTCGATGCCCTGATGGCTAGCAAGCGCCTCAACACTGCCGCCGTCGATGCAGACCTGCTCAACCTGCGCAAATTACAGCGTGACCGGCTCGATCTGGCAGTGATCGATCGGGATGTCTTTCACTGGCTCATCAACCATGATCGCAAGCTGAGCAGCGCCGGATTGCAATTTCACCCGAAGATCCTCGAACACAAGAGCCTGCACATCATGTTTCGCCCCGATCAGCAGGCGTTGCAGCAACGGGTGGCACAGGCCATTGCCAGATTGGATATTGCCAGGCTGAGCGAGGATTATCAGCGCCGCTATCTGCAGCAAGCACCTGCGGCCAAGTGAGTCAATCCGCTGAAGTCAGCCCTTGCTGGCAAAAATAGCCTGAGCGCTGGCTTTTTCACCCTCTTCTGCCGCAATCGAGCCCTTTTTATGCCCCTCCCCTGCAGTTCTGTTGCCGCACTGTGCTGCCACCATGACCACCCGCTGGCTTGGCCCCGAGTGATACCACTTGGTGACAAAAATAATGTTTTTGTTAGTACGTGGTTTTTAAGTGGTTTAATCAAAAATTCATCGAGTTATTGAAGTAACTCAATTTTTTCACTTTTTCAGGGGAGCAGAATAGCAACTAACCCTTTTGGGCTAAATAAAACAGACAATGACAATTCATGGTTCAGGCTACCCGCGGCAATATGGGTTGAATCACACGAGGTAACGGAATGATCTTGATGGAATTTTTAGTGGTACTCGGCTGCTTGCTGCTGGGTACCCGCTTTGGGGGCATGGGACTCGGTCTCATCAGTGGTATCGGTCTCTTCCTGCTGACCTTCGTCTTCGGCCTGGTGCCGGGCGAACCGCCTGTTCAGGTAATGCTGACCATTCTGGCGGTGATCGGCTGTGCCGCCACCCTGCAGACTGCCGGTGGCCTCAACCTGATGATGCAAGTGGCCGAGCGTCTGCTGCGCCGTCACCCGCAATACATCACTATCCTGGCGCCGCTCACCACCTGGACCCTCACCTTCCTGTGCGGTACCGGCCACGTGGTCTACACCATGTTCCCCATCATCGCTGACATCGCGCTGCAGAAGAACATCCGTCCCGAGCGCCCGATGGCTGTCGCCTCCGTTGCCTCCCAGATGGCCATCTGCGCCTCCCCGGTCTCCGTTGCCGTGGTCTCCATGGTCTCCATTCTGGCGGCTGGTCACGGTATCGGTCAGGCTTACGGCCTGCTCGACATCCTGATGATCGCCATCCCCTCCTCCCTGACCGGTGTCATCGTGGCGGCCCTGTGGAGCCTGCGTCGCGGCAAGGATCTGGACAAGGATGAAGAGTTCCAGGCCAAGATCAAAGACCCGGAGCAACGCGCCTTCATCTACGGTGGTGGTGAGACCCTGCTCAACACCAAGTTCCCGAAAGAGGCCTACTGGTCTACCTGGATCTTCTTCGCCGCCATCGCTGCCGTGGTATTGCTCGGCGCCAACGAAGGTCTGCGTCCGGTGTTCACCATCAAGGACAAGACCGGCCCGCTCTCCATGAACCTGGTGATCCAGATGATGATGCTGATCGCCGGTGCCATCATCCTGATGCGCTGCAAGGTCAAGCCGGGCGAGATCGCCAACGGTGCCGTCTTCAAGGCGGGCATGGTCGCCATCTTCTCCGTATTCGGGGTGGCATGGATGAGTGAGACCTTCTTCCAGGCTCACATGCCGCTGCTCAAAGAGACCCTGGCCCATGTGGTACAGGCCCAGCCCTGGACCTACGCCCTAGTGCTGTTCCTTATCTCCAAGCTGGTAAACAGCCAGGCCGCCGCCCTCACCGCCATCGCCCCCATGGGTCTGGCGCTGGGTGTCGAACCCAAGCTGCTGATCGCCTTCCTGCCGGCCAGCTACGGCTACTTCGTGCTGCCGACCTACCCGAGCGATCTGGCCTGTATCGGTTTCGACCGCTCCGGTACCACCCGCATCGGCAAGTTCATCATCAACCACAGCTTCATCATTCCGGGGCTGATCGGGGTGGTGACCTCCTGCTCGCTGGGCTTTATCCTCACCAGCATCCTGCTCTAATCGCAGCGGCGTTTACCACGCCATTGCAATACAGGCCCCCGCTTCGGGGGCCTGCTTTTTTCCCGCTCTGTGACCCCAACCATTTCCCCGCCGCCATTTCCGGACACTATACCTTTACCTCTGCCCTCGCCGCTGGGTAGCATGCCCCCTCGTTCACCACCGGAATCTCATCCATGTCTCGCGTCATCCTGCTCTGGAGCGGTGGCAAAGATGCCATGCTGGCCCTCTGTCATGCTCGCCAAGCGGGCCATCAGGTGGTGGCACTGGCCACCTTTGCGCCGCCAGAGCCACGATTTCTCGCTCACCCCTTGCCGCTGGTGCGCCGTCAGGCGGAAGCCCTCGGGCTGCCCCATCTGCTGGTCACCATAGAAGCGCCGTTCGATCTCGGTTATGAGCGGGCACTGGCACGGCTCAAGGAGGAGTGGCAACTCGATGGCGTAGTCACCGGCGATATCGACAGCGTGGGGGGCGCACCAAACTGGATCCGCGAACGCTGCCAGCCGCTGGGCCTCACCGTCCATACCCCGCTCTGGCAGCAATCTCGCCAAGCCTTGCTGGCGAATATGCTGGCACGCGGCATCGTCGCCCACCTCTCCTGCGTCGATACCCGGGTGCTGGCCCCCGATTGGACTGGGCGCACCCTCGATGCCGCCACCCTCGTGGAATTGCAGCAACTGGCCGAGCGCGAGGGCTTCGATGCCTGCGGCGAGCAGGGGGAGTACCACACCATGGTGACCGACGGCCCGGGCTTTGCCGCCCCGCTGCGTCTCGATGGCTGGCAGGTGGCGCGGCAGGATCATCTGGCCTATCTGGCCGAGCCGCAGGGGTAACGGCCGCAGGCCATCTGGCCCGCTCACTCAGCGCGCGAAAAATCGAGATAAAAAAACGGGAGGCAACAGCCTCCCGTTTGGATTTGAGCGAACCAGTTTTGAGCGGGCCATGACGACCCGAACAAGGGATAAACCGGCTTATTTCGCCAGCTTGCCCAGCACCCGCTGCAGCAGGCGGATACGCGGTTCGATGCTGTCGAGCAGCAGGAACTCCGCCTCCGAGTGGAAACCGCCCCCCATAGGGCCGAAACCATCGAGGGACGGCACACCCGCGGCGGCGGTGAAGTTGGCATCCGAACCGCCACCGGCCTCCAGCCAGTTGAAGGGGATACCTTCCTCTTTGGCAGCCGCCTCCACCAGCGCCATCAGCGCCTCGGTGTCACCGCTCGGGCGCATCGCCGGCTTGAAGGTCTGGCGATCCACCTCGACCCGACAACCCGCGAGGAAGGGGTTGTTGGCCATAAAGGTGAGCCGGTCGTGCACCGCTGCAGCCTCTTCGTTGCTCCAGAAGCGCAAATCCACGATCGCCTCGGCAAAATCCGGCACCACGTTGACGCCGGTGCCGCCCTGTACCACGCCGACGTTCATGGTGGTGCCCGTGGTCATGTTGACCTGCTCGTTGATGGCCAGCACCCAGTGCGCCAGCTCGGTGATAGCAGAGACACCTTCGGTCAGGGCCGAACCGGCGTGGGACGCCTTGCCGTGGAAGGTGATGCGGTACTTGGCATTGCCCTTGCGGGCGCTGATGAGATCCCCGTTGGGACGGGCTGCCTCGGCCACCAGCACGCAGCCGCTCTGTTTGGCCTTCTCCACCAGCCAATCTTTCGACCAGGGGGAGCCAATCTCTTCGTCGCAGTTGTAGCAGACCAGCACCTTGAGCTTGGCAAGCAATGCCGGATCCATCTCTTTGAGGGCATACCAGATAGAGAGCAGGCCGCTCTTCATGTCCGAGACGCCGGGGCCAAAGGCTTGATTGCCTTCGATTTTCAGCGGGCGCTTGGCCGCAGTCCCCTCGGGGAAGACGGTATCCATGTGGCCGCACAGCATCACGTCGTAGTGATCTGCACCCGGCGCATTGGTGATCTCGAGGCAGGGGCCGCACTCGGCAGCAAACTGGTGGCGAGTCACCTGCCAGCCGATGGCCTCATATTTCTCGGTCATGATGTCGGCCACTTTCGCTACCCCGGCCGGGGTGCGAGTACCGCAATCGAGGTTGATGAGCGGGGCCAAATCGGCCAGATAGTTATCGAGGGAAAACGGGCTCTTTACAACTGTCATTATCTTCTCCATGCAACAATCAGCATTGATGGCCGATCGTCTATTGCAACAATGCGACACAGTGAGAAAAAGGCGGGCAGCCATGCCACCCGCCCGACCGGTAAATACCAAACACCACTACATAACCCACATCACTACATGAACAGCAGATAGTTGAGGGTCAGCGCCGTCACCAGCGCCCCCGCCATCGGCACGCTGGTGCGCTTGACCACGGTAAAGGGCGATACCTTGGCAATCCCCGCACAGGCGATCAGCACAGCCGCGATGGGAGAGACGGTACGGCCGATACTGGAAGCGAGCTGCATCGGCAGCAGCATGGTCACCGCAGGTACGCCAAACTTGGCTGCCACCGCCGGTGCCAGGGTCGAGAAGCTGAGGAACGCCGCGTTGCCGGAGCCCATGATGACCGCCGCCACCATGATCAGCGCCACCATCACCAGGGTCATCAGACCGCTGCCGATACCGGCATTGCTGGCAGAGTGCAGCAGGGTATCGATGGCGCCGATGGCCTTGAGGGATTCGGCAAACAGCTCGGCACAGACGATGAGTGCCACCACGGGGCCAAACACCTTGCCCATGCCGTCGAGGAAGCTGGAGAGCCCGGCAAACGCGGTACGCACCGAGCGGCTACGCAGCAGCTCGCACAGCATGCCGATAAAGACCGACAGCAGCATGGCCACCTCCACGCTCATCTTGATGTCGCTCACCAGCAGCTTGGAGAAGGTCATCATCAGCACGAAGGGGATGATCGGCAGCAGGGCATACCAGGTGGGCGCCTGCACGCTCTCGGTGCCCTGCTCGTCCAGCTCGGCGTGATCGCCACGATGGAGCGTCGGATCCCAGCCATCCTTGCGATCGCAGTGACGCTGCCAGAAGAAGTGCAGCACCATGGTCACCAGCAGCATGGGGGCCACCAGCCAGATCTGGTAGTCGACAAAATAGCTGGTCGGATCCATGCCGGATTGACCGGCGGAGAAGATGGCGTTGGTCTGGGTCGGGCCAATTTCAAACGCCTGGGAGGTGGCGATGACACCACAGGCGGAGGCCGGGCTGATGCCGAGGTTGCGCATCACCGGATACATGGTGACCATCAACAGCAGGCCAAGGCCGGTGGCGGAGGTAACGAACAGGGAGACAAAGACCGCCACCAGATAACAGATGGAGAGCATCAGGTAGCTGGACTGAATGCCCGCCACCGGTTTGACCGCCACTCGCACCAGCGCCTGGGAGGCCCCGATATGGGACATGTAGGTGGCAAAGCCCGCCACCGCCATGATGGTGAGGCCGAGGCCTGCCGCGCGGTAGGAGAAGATCCCCTTGAACACTTCGAACAGGTCGAACAGGGCAAAGCCGGTGCTCTTGTCAGCGGGGAGAATGGGGTGCAGCCCCAACCAGTAGGCCACTGCAAAAATGGCCATACCCGCCAGCGCCAGCACCGCCTGCGGATTGTAATCCTTGATGATGCCGTAGACCACGGCGACCAGAACGAGCAAGACGAATAAAAGTTCCAATATTCACTCCTGATAAATTTATCGAAGAGCGAAATCTAGTGATCTGACCACTGTTTGCCTTTGATCCCTATCAATAAAGGTGCCGTCACCGTGATTCATCAGCATAATATGTCGGCCATGTAACAATTTTTCGTTATTTCAACTGCCAGAAAACCTTTATCACCCCTTATCCGGGAATTGTGTGACGCGACTCCCCTCTTTTTTGCGTTGGATCAACATATGACGGCGCCGAACTGGCGAAGATGCGCTTCGACATATAGCGACCATTTCGCGCCGGAGAGAGTTATGACAAGCCAAGCCACCGCAGGTGCTTCGACCTGCGACTACAAGCTGTGGGACATCCTCGTCGAGTCTGCAAAGGAACGCACTACCATTCGTTACTCCAAACTGGCCAAGCAGGCCGGGCTGGAGCAGTGCCAGGATGAACTGCGTACCCTGCTGCAACGCATCCGCATGTACTGCACCGAAAACAACCTGCCGATCCTCTCCGCCATCGTGGTGGACGACGTGGGCAAATACACTGGCCTCTCTTCCAGCCTGCCTGATGCACCCTGGGAACGGGCCCGGGTCTTTGACCATGAGTGGACCACCCTGCACTGATTGACATGCTTGATAATGCCGACCAAAACGCGCCCGCTGGCGCGTTTTGGCTATCTGGCCTTTGCCTTTTCTCTTTTTCTCCTGCAATAGCGGCTTTTCTCCACAATCACCATCCCATCGGGTATACCCACCGCACTGCTTCTGATCTTGATCTCAAAATCGCCGTTCAGGTGTGACCAGTCCCGGTAAAACCCGCGAGCCGGACCATCGGCGTTGCCATGGGATTGCCACAATGCCAGAATCGGGCCCTTGCACTCTGTTGATTCGGATTTTCGGGACACGGCCCACGGCCAGCGCCCACAAGAGAAGGACTCCCCATGGCCATCACCCTCTATGGCATCAAGAACTGCGACACCATCAAGAAAGCCCGCAAGTGGCTGGATGAGGCCGGTATCGACTACCGCTTTCACGACCACCGCGCTGACGGCCTGAATCCGGACGATCTGGACAGCTGGCTGGCAAAACTCGGCTGGGAAGCCCTGCTCAACAGTCGCGGTACCACCTTCCGCGCCCTGCCGGATGAGGCCAAACAAGGGCTCGACACCGCCAAGGCTCGCGCCCTGCTGCTGGAACATCCGGCCATGATCAAGCGTCCGCTGCTCGACCGTGACGGCGAACTGACTCTGGGTTTCAAGGCTGATCACTACCAATCCCTCTTTTCCCGTTAAGGACAACTAAGGACAACTGATGTCGGATGTCATCGCACTGGCCAAGGATCTGATCCGCCGCCCCTCCGTTACCCCCCTCGATGAAGGGTGCCAGACCCTGATGGCGGAGCGCCTCGCCAGGATCGGGTTCGTTATCGAACCCATGGTGTTTGAGGACACCACCAACCTCTGGGCCCGCCGTGGCAGCAAGGGGCCGCTGTTCTGCTTCGCCGGTCACACCGACGTGGTGCCTGCCGGGCCGCTGGACAAATGGCACACCCCGCCGTTCGAGCCGACCATCAAGGATGGCGTGCTCTACGGCCGTGGCGCCGCCGACATGAAAGGCTCGCTGGCTTCCATGGTGGTGGCGGTCGAGCGCTTCGTGGCCGAGCATCCGGATCACACCGGGTCCATCGCCTTTCTCATCACCTCCGATGAAGAGGGGCCCTTTATCAATGGCACCACCCGGGTGATCGATACCCTGGAGGCCCGCAACGAGAAGATCCGCTGGTGCATCGTCGGCGAGCCCTCCTCTACCGCCGTGGTCGGGGATGTGGTGAAAAACGGCCGCCGCGGCTCCATCACCGGCGATCTGCTGGTACGCGGGGTGCAGGGCCATGTCGCCTATCCCCATCTGGCTGACAACCCCATTCACAAAGCCGCGCCAGCGCTGGCGGAACTCGCTGCCACCGTGTGGGATGAGGGCAACGCCTACTTCCCCCCCACCAGCTTCCAAATTGCCAACATCTCGGCCGGCACCGGCGCCTCCAACGTCATTCCGGGCGAGCTGCAGGTGCAGTTCAACTTCCGCTTCAGCACCCAACTGACCGACCTGGATATCCGTGAGCGGGTCGAGGCGCTGCTGGATAAACATGGCCTCGATTATCAGCTGAGCTGGACCCTCTCCGGCCAGCCGTTCCTCACCGACACCGGCAAACTGCTGGCGGCGGCAGTCTCTGCCATCGAGGCGGTCAATGGCCAGCAGCCAGCCCTGCTCACCACCGGCGGCACCTCCGACGGGCGCTTTATCGCCCCCACTGGCGCCGAGGTGATTGAGCTCGGGCCGGTCAACGCCACTATTCACAAGGTGAACGAGTGCGTGAAGGCGGACGATCTGGATCTGCTGGCGGACATGTACCAAGGGGTGCTCGAGAGATTGCTGGCATGACGCAGGAACAACTGCTGGGGCTCGACGAGAGCCACCTTATTCTGGTGGGACGCGGCCCCCATCGTCTGACTGCCGCCACCGCGGCGGCCTTCAACGACATGCAGGTTGCGGCCGCCTATGAGGGGTTCAACCTGCAGGCGGCCTCCAGCTGGCGCAGCTTCGAGCGCCAGCTCGCCATCTGGAATGGCAAGTGGCGCGGCGAACGGCCACTGCTCGATGCCAACAGCCAGCCCATCGATGCCCTGCAACTAAGCGAGGTAGAGCGGCTGCACGCCATCCTGCGCTGGAGTGCCCTGCCCGGCACCAGCCGTCACCACTGGGGGACCGATCTCGACATCTACGACCCGGACTGCCTGCCCACCGATACCAAACTGGCGCTGGAGCCGTGGGAGTATGAAGCCGGGGGCTGGTTTGCAGATCTCAGCGAGTGGCTCACCGACCATATGGGGGATTTCGGTTTCTTCCTGCCCTATGCCAAGCCGGTCGGGGCGGGGAGCGGGGTCGCCTACGAGCCCTGGCATATCAGCTTCTCGCTGGAGTCCGACGAGCTGCGGCTCGATCCAGCGGCACTGGCGCTTTGCCTGCAACAGGCGGATATTGAAGGCAAGTCGACCATATTGGCCAACCTTGATGAAATTTTGGCCCGTTATGTCACCACCTGTCCTGACGAAAGGAAAATCCCATGAATCTCTGGCTGTGGATAGGGTTGCCGCTGCTGTTCCTGCTCGGGCTGTTTCTCAATGCCATCAAAGACATGAAACGGCTGGAAAAGCAGTTGCCCAACTACAAGGACAAGATCCGCGAAGTGAAGGATGACGAGGACGACTGAATCCTGCCCCATCCCGTGGGGAGCGCCCTTGTGCTCCCCTCTCCCTCTGCTGTGCCGTTTCGCTTTTCCCCGCCCTCTCCTCCCTGCGCATCCTGATATCGACGCTCCTTTGACTCCGCTTTCGTTAACCCCGTCACAGTCAGAATATGGCGCGGCCATGCTGAAAAAAGGGATGAAAAATGTAAGAAAGTGCAAATTGATGCACAAATAAGCCACACAAGGGGGGCCTAACTGCATATAATGTGCCTACTTTGCACATTACCAGGAAGGAGTTCGCCCTTGGATGCCGCTACCATCAACAGTTTCTTTTTTGTCGCTGCCCTGTTGGTGGGAGCCAGCGTACTGTTGAGCGCCCTCTCTTCCCGCCTCGGTATTCCCATTCTGGTTATCTTCCTCGCCGTCGGCATGCTGGCCGGTGAGGATGGCCCAGGTGGCATCCACTTCGCCGACTACTCCATCGCCTATCTGGTGGGCAACCTGGCGCTCGCCATCATTCTGCTCGACGGCGGCATGCGCACCCGGGTCTCCTCGTTCCGGGTGGCACTCTGGCCCGCCCTGTCGCTGGCGACGGTCGGGGTGGCCATCACCACCGGCCTGACGGGTCTGGCAGCCGCCTGGTTGTTTGACCTCAACCTGATGCAGGGGATGCTAGTCGGCGCCATTGTCGGCTCCACCGATGCGGCGGCAGTCTTCTCCCTGCTCGGCGGGCGCAGCCTCAACGAGCGGGTGAGCGCGACGCTGGAGATAGAGTCAGGCAGCAACGACCCCATGGCGGTCTTTCTCACCGTCACCCTGATCGAAGTCCTGGCCAGCAGTCAACAGGATCTCAACGCCGGTTTTCTGCTGCTGCAGCTCATCAAACAGTTCGGCCTTGGTGCTGGGATCGGCCTTACCGGTGGCTGGCTGCTGTGGCGGCTGATCAACACAGCCCGCCTGGCGCCGGGGCTCTATCCACTGCTCACCGTGAGCGGCGGCCTGCTGATCTTCGCCCTCACCACGGCGGTCGGTGGCAGCGGCATCCTCGCCATCTACCTCACCGGTCTGTTGCTCGGCAACCTCGCCCTGCGCAGTCGCAGCACTACCTTATCGGTGCTGGACGGTCTGACCTGGCTCAGCCAAATCGGCATGTTTCTGGTGCTGGGGCTGCTCGCCTCCCCCCACAAGCTGCTGCCCATCGCCCTGCCCGCGCTGGCGCTGGCGATGTGGATGATCCTGTTTGCCCGCCCGGTGTCGGTCTGGATCGGGCTGCTGCCGTTCAAGAACTTCGCCCCCCGCGAGCGCTGGTTTATCTCCTGGGTCGGTCTGCGCGGCGCGGTGCCCATCATTCTGGCGGTGTTCCCCATGATGGCGGGGCTGCCCAACGCCCAGCTCTATTTCAACGTCGCCTTCTTCGTGGTGCTGGTCTCGCTGATTTTGCAGGGCAGCTCGCTACCGCTGGCCTCAAAACTGGCGCGGGTGGAGGTACCGGCACCGCCGTCGCCCATCAACCGCTCGGGGATCGAGATCGATCTTGACAGCCAGTGGGAGACCTTCGTCTACCAACTGGGGGAGGAGAAGTGGTGCATCGGCTCGCCACTGCGGGATCTGCAGATGCCCGCCGGCACCCGGATCTGCGCCCTGTTTCGTGGCCGCGAGCTGCTCCACCCCTCGGGCAGTACCTGTCTGCAGGCGGACGATATCCTCTGCGTCATCGGTCACGAACGTGACCTCCCCGCCCTCGGCCAGCTGTTCAGTCAGGCGCCGGAGCAGGATCTCGGCCCCCGCTTCTTCGGTGACTTCCTGCTGGAAGCAGCCGCGCGGCTGGAGGATCTCGCCCCTCTTTACGGGCTGGATGTGAGCGAGGTGGCGGATCAGACACTGGGCGATTTTATTGCCAGTCAGTTGGGCGATAATCTGGTGGTCGGTGACAACATCGAATGGCAGGGCCTGATCTGGACCGTGGCCGAAATGGACGAGAGCGTGCCGAGCAAGATCGGGGTGCGCTTTCAGGAAGAGGACCCGGTCTGACCGACCGTCCCGTATCAAGTCCCCAGCAAGAAGGGAGAGAGTTATGCCATATCAAAGTTTGCTGTCCGGCCCCCTGCCCCCCGCTGCCAATCTGGGGGTCATTGAAGGCTTTTTTGGCAAGGGATGGAGCTGGCAGGCCCGCGCCCGCTACGCCCAGTGGCTGCCACGCCACGGCTACGGCTTCTATATCTATGCACCGAAAGAGGATGGCTATCTGCGCAAGCACTGGGCCCTCCCCTGGCCCGAGCAGCAGCTGGCGGATCTCGCCGAGCTGGCGCGCCAGTGCCGCGCCAACGGACTCGCCTTCGGGGTGGGCTTGAGCCCCATGGGGGCGCATCACGACTACGATCGCAAACGCTCGGCGCTGCTTGAGAAAGTGCGCCTCATCGACGAGATGCTCCAGCCCGACATTCTGGCGGTGCTGTTTGACGACATGAAGGGGGATACCCCGGACTTAGCCCGCCACCAGCTCACCATCGCCCACGACATCGCGGCTCACAGCAAGGCGGCCCGCCTCATCTTCTGCCCCAGCTACTACTCGACCGATCCGGTGCTGGAGAAGGTGTTCGGCGCCATGCCTCCCCGCTATCTGGAGGAGCTTGGCGAGCAGCTCGATCGCCGTTTCGAGATCTTCTGGACCGGCCCCAAGGTCTGCTCCAGCGAATATCCAGCCAGTCACCTCAAGCAGGTGACCGAACTGCTCGGCCGCAAGCCCTTCCTGTGGGACAACTACCCGGTTAACGATGGCAGCAAGGCGAGCAGCTACCTGCATCTGCGCGCCTTCGAGAATCGCCCTGCCGAGCTGGCAGAGCTGGTCTCTGGCCACGCGGTCAACCCGATGAAACAGGCAGCACTCTCCGCCCTGCCCCTCGCTACCCTGCCGATGAGCTACCGGCTCGGCAAGCAGTACGACCCCGACAAGGCGCTGCATGCCGCCCTCAACGCCACCTGCGGCCCGCAGATTTCGGCGATGATCGAGGCCGACCTGCCGCTGTTTCAGGATCTGGGGCTGGCACAGCTCACCCCTGAGCAGATTGCCGCCCTCAAGGCGCGCTATCTGCCGTTTCGTGACCAATCCTGCGTCGACGAAATCGTGCGCTGGCTGGACGGGGAGTATGTGTTCGATCCCGACTGCCTGACCGATTAAACCACCCCTGCGGGGGCAGAAAGGAGGTTGTATGGATGCACACCTGCTTTACCAGAATCTGGCGGTGATCGCCGCCTTCTTGCTGGTCTACAGCCTGATCGCGGGGCGCTTCGAGTCAAAACTGGTCAACGGCCCCCTGCTCTTTCTGCTGACCGGCTGGCTACTGGGACCCGGTGGGCTGGAGCTGCTCTCCCTCTCTATCGACAGCGCCGGCATCAAGCTGCTGGCCGAGCTGACGCTGGTTATCGTGCTGTTCAACGATGCCGCCAACACCAACTGGCAGGTATTGCTGGCCAACCGCCAGCTCCCCATCCGGCTGCTGCTGATTGGCCTGCCCCTCACCCTGCTCTGTGGTGCCCTGTTTGGCCACTGGATCTTCCCCGACCTGCCACTGCTGGAGATGGCGATCCTCTCCACCATTCTTGCCCCCACCGATGCGGCGCTCGGCAAGGCGGTGGTCAGCAACCCCGCGGTGCCTGCACCTGTGCGTGAAGGGCTCAATCAGGAGAGCGGCCTCAACGACGGCATCTGCGTACCTGTGCTGCTTCTGCTGCTGGCCCTTATCGCCCCCACCGAGCAGCACGCAGGCACCGCCACTCTGGCTATCACCCTGATGCTGGAGGAGATCGGCATTGGCCTGCTGGTCGCCTTTGTGCTGACCAGCCTCACCATCCGGCTACTGAAAATCTCCTATCTCAACGGCTGGCAACTGCCGCTCTGGCGCCAGCTCACCATGCCGGGGCTGGCCCTGCTCTGCTTTGCGCTGGCCCAGACTCTCGGGGGGAGCGGCTTTATCGCCGCCTTTGTCGGCGGCCTCTTTATCGGCCACCGCCTCGGCGAACACAAGCACGCCTATATGGACAGCTGCGAAGGCTACGGCGATCTGCTCTCCGTGGTGATCTGGATGGTATTTGGTGCAACCCTGATGCCCATTCTGCCGGAGCTGCTGCACTGGCAATACTGGCTCTATGCCATTGCCAGCCTCACCCTGCTGCGGATGGTGCCGGTTTGGCTGAGCCTCATCGGTACCGGCCTCAAGCCGGAGCTCAAGCTCTTTATCGGCTGGTTCGGGCCGCGGGGCCTTGCCAGCATCGTCTTTGCGGTGATGGTGCTGCAAAACGAGCCCTCCCTGATTGGCCAGCGCCCCATCATCGCCACCGTGCTCTGCACCATCATATTGAGCGTCATCCTGCACGGCCTCACCGCCAACCCCTGGGTCGAGCGTTTCAAGCCTCGCTGAGCCACCCGGCGCCCATAAAAAATGCCACCGATCGGTGGCATTTTTCTTTTGTGGCGAGAGTCACTGACAGCTCTTACCCGAGCGCCAGCCAGACTCCCACCCCCAGCATCAGAGTACCGGCGATGCGGTTCATCAGGGTGACGTTGCCGCTCTTGGCGAGGAAGTGGCGCAGGGTGCGGCCGCCGCTGGCGTAGAGCAGCAGGCAGGAGAACTCGATGACCAGGATCAGCGCCACCAGCGCGCTGATCTGCGGCGCCATCGGCTTGTCGGCAGAGATAAAGGGGGGCAGCAGGGAGATCATGAAGGCCCACCCTTTGGGGTTGGCGATGGCGGTGACAAAGCCCTGCAGCGCCAACCCCATGGCGCTGGTCTGTTGACCGGCCGAGAGATCCGCCGGAATGGCCATCTTCCCTTTAGCCTGCCACATCTGGATGCCAAGCCACACCAGATAGGCGCCCCCCACATATTTGAAGGCGGCGAAGATCCCCGGATAGTTGAGCATGATGGCTGCCACCCCGATCACCGACAGCACCGAGACCAGCCCGACCCCGATCAGCTCCCCCCACATCATGTGCAGGGTTCGGCGCACCCCCAGGCTCATCCCCAGGGTCATCGACAGGGTCATGCACATGCCGGGGGTCACCGAGACAAAGAAAAAGGTCGGGATAAACAGAGCCAGAATGGCCGGATCGATCCAGCTGGACACAACACACCTCCATATGACGAGAGCGGGAAATAACGAAAACGGGACAGGATTGACACAACCCAGCCAGTTGTACCACATATTCAGGGAATAAAGCGCTTAATCATGCCTAAATGGCTCCTTTCTCACAAGAAAAAACCTTTTCTTCAGCACATTTCAGCAATAAAAGCCTGTGACAGCTCCTGACGTGCATGTGTAAGATGTCGGCTCCTCCAATTCCGGATTAGAGCCATTTATGTCATTGAATAATCTATCAATACGTGTCCAGGTCTTGATACCTTTGTTGCTGGCCAGCCTGCTGATGATGGTGATGATCGCCATCAGCAAACAGGGTCTGGATGAAGCCATCAATGACATAGATGAGACGACCCAGAGCGTGGTCCAGCACAAGGACGATATTGCCAAACTGATCCACGCCACCTACCGGCTGCGTACCAGCGCCATCTATGGCCTCTACGATGCCAAGCTGTTTGCCGCACTGCCCGCAAACCTCAACAGCGCCGAGCAGGAGATCAACGCCATCCTCGGCCGTCTGGTGCTCCCCGGTGCCGAGCAGGATAACCGTCAGGTCGCTGCCGCCCTGCAGGCCTACCTCAACCATACCCGCAGCAACATGCTGCCGCTGCTGGCGCAAAAACACCAGGGTGGCGGCGATCCGGTCGCCTACGAGGCGGCTCGCCTCCATTTCCGCGAGCTGGGTGAACAGCTGATCAAGCAGATCGACAGCATGTCCGCCCACATCAACCAGCTGATCCAGCAAGAGCTGGCCGAAGAGCAGGCCCACTACGACGCCACCCTGCTGCGTACCCTGCTGCTCACCGCCGGTACCCTGCTGGCGGCGCTGATCTGTGGCTGGGTCCTCTCCGGGCGCATCGTCAGCCCCATCAGTCAGCTGCAAGAGGTGATGCACGCCGTGGCGCAAGGGCGCTTCAACGTGCGCGCCAAAGCGGAGGGCAACAACGAGCTGACCCGTCTGGCCAAAGATATCAACCTCACTCTGGGGCAACTTGGTAGCACCATCGAGAACCTGACCGGGATCAGCAACAGCGTCGCCTCCGCCGCCACCGAGCTGGCCGCCGTGATGACCCAGTCCGAGGCCAATGCAAAGCAGCAGCACAGCGAGATCGAACAGGTCGCCTCCGCAGTGACCGAACTCTCCAGCACCGCTGACAATGTCAACCACAATGCCGCCATCGCCGACGAGCTGGCGCGGAATGCCAATGGCCGGGTCGAACAGGGGCTCGCCCTCTTTACCGAAAGCATCGCCGCCAACAGCCGGATGGCAGGCAGTCTGGAAGATGCCGCCGCCATCGTGGCTCAGCTCAAATCCCAGTCCGAGCAGATAGGCAAGGTAATTGAAGTGATTCAGGGGATCTCCGAGCAGACCAACCTGCTGGCGCTCAATGCCGCCATCGAAGCGGCCCGTGCCGGTGAAACGGGTCGTGGTTTTGCGGTGGTGGCCGATGAGGTAAGAATGCTGGCTGCCCGTACCCAGGACTCCACCAAGGAGATCCAGGCCATCATCGAGCGGCTGCAGAGCCAGTCCCAATCCGCCAACAACGGCGTGCAGGAGACTCTGGAGATCCTCAGCCATAACCAGCGTTTGTCCGCTCAGGTGCAGGATCTGCTAAGCGGCATTACCGGTGCCGTGCGCCAGATCAACGACGCCAACGCCCAGGTCGCCACCGCTGCCGAGGAGCAGTCCTGCGTCACTGCCGACATCAACCGCAACATCACCAATATTCACGAGATCGTGAGCCAGAGCTCCGCCGGCATCAGCCAGAGCGCCAGTGCCAGCAACGAACTCTCCCAGCTCGCCGAGCAGCAACGCAAACAGCTGGCTCAATTCCAGCTGTAAGCGCACAAAGTGAACCAGACAAAAAGGCCCGCAAGGGCCTTTCTTGTTGATGGAGCAATGGCTTTGTCTCTGTTTTAAACGCCATTTTTTGGCTTGTGGCGCCATAAGGGGCTGGGCTGCCCTGTCAAATATCGGTATGGTAGAGGCACGTTACTCCCCCTCACGTGAGCACACCATGAGCCTGAGATTCAAGAAACCCGCTTTTATCGCACTGGGGCTCATCGCCCTCATTTCCGCCGCCTGGCTCGATTACTACCTGCCGGAGCACACCATCGCTACCATCACCGGGGTCGAGGTGAAGCGCACCGACAAGGATGGCCCCATCAGCCAGAAAAACCCGGCTGACGGTCCCACCACCGACGTCTATTACATCTACACCGAACGCCCCGGCGAGAAGATCCGGGTGTTTCGCAATGAAGATACCGAGTGGGGCTGGCCCTTCTACTTCAAGTTCAACGCCGCCGACGTCCAGGCCAAGGCCAAGTCGATGGAGTTCGAGAAACGCCTGGCCATCATTACCTCCTACGGCTGGCGCGTGAACATGTTCTCCATGTTCCCCAACGTCACCAAGATTGAGAGCACTGAGCCTGACGCCTCCACCTGGAGCTTCTTCCGCTGGTTCTGGTTCGGCCTCTGGGCATTGGTGATGGGCAAAGCAGCGATTGCGACCTGGCGCTACTTCGATCGTCTTGAGGACGAGATATGAGTGAGCCGAGCAAGACCCGCACCAGCTTCTACCGGCGGCTCTACGTGGCCTGGCTGATCAGCCAGGGCACGGATACGGTGCCCGCCATTATGGAGGCGACCGGCATGCCGCGCCGCACCGCGCAGGATACCCTAACGGCGCTGGCCGAACTCGATATCAGCTGCGCCTTCGAGCAGACCGAGGGGGCTCGCCACCTGCAGGGGCACTACCGCATCAGCGACTGGGGCCCCATCAACCCTGCATGGATCAAGGCTCAACTGCCGCTTATCAAGGAGACGCTGAGCTATCCCTGATCAGGGCGCTAAGCAACAATAAAAAGAGGGGCCAGCCGACAAGGCTGGCCCCTCTTTTTTCAGGCCAATAGCGTGACAGGTGACCCTACTCGGGCATGGCCGAATCCTCAAGTTCTCCGTCAGACTCGCCGCGGGTGCAGTCGATGATGGATCGCTTGGGGTTGTTGGGATCGCGCAGCAGCAGGGGCGCCAACCCCTCGTCATGCTTCTGCTCGTCGCCAAACTCGCTGCCGTAGGCGTTGTGGGTCAGCCGGCGGGCGTTGGCGATGGGGGTATCGACAAAGAGGGCGTGTACTTCGAAGCTGGAGGCTGGCACGATAAAACCGACCACCGGCAGGCCGTGCAGCTCCTCGTGCACCTTGTACCAAGCAAAGCCATCACTCACCTTGTAGGGGGTGTAATTGGCCAGTTGTAGATTGGCGGGCCTGCCCGTCTCATCCACATAGAGATCGGTAAATTCACAGGTCGCCAGCCCCTGCCACATCCGCTCGAATGGCGTCGCACAGCCTGTCAGTTGCAACCCGGCCAGCAGCGCCAACCCTGTCTTCCACATTCCCTGCCCCTTCTTGCAAAAAGTGAATCGGCGCTCAGCCAAAGGCCCGCAGCCGCTCGACCAGCAGATCAATAAAGCCTGCCCGATCCAGCCCCAGCAACACCAGCGCATTGGCTGGTTTGCCGGAGAGACCGTAGCGATCCACCACCGTCATCCCCACGGTATGCTCGCCCCGAGTCTCGATATCGACCCGGCACTCCACGCCATGGAACAGGGCGGGATTGAGCAACCAGGCAATGGTACAGGGGTCGTGGAGCGGCGCACCAGCAAATCCCCACTTGGGATCCCGATGGTAGATCATGAAAAAGTCGAGCAGCCCGGCCACGCACTGGGCCACCGGATTGGTGATGGCGCGCACCCGCTCGATATCCTCATCCATCACCTGCGCTTCATGGGTCACATCGAGGCCACACATGGTAATTGGGATGCCCGACTTGAAGACCATATCGGCCGCTTCCGGGTCCACATAAATATTGAATTCCGCGGCCGGGGTCCAGTTGCCGGCCCCTGCGGCGCCCCCCATCAGCACGATGCGGGCAATCTTGGATTTGAGCTCGGGATGAGCCGCCAGCAGCAGGGCGATATTGGTGAGCGGGCCGGTCGGCACCAGAGTCACGGGCTCCGGGCTCTCGCGCAGGCACTTGGCCATCAATTCAAGCCCAGTCATGGCCTGCGGCGCAAAGGCAGGATCTGGCAGTTTGGGGCCATCGAGCCCAGATTCGCCATGGACGTTGTCGGCGATAATCAGCTCGCGGGCCAGTGGTTTCGGCGCCCCGGCCGCCAACGGAATATCGTCCCGCCCCAGCAGGGTGAGGATGCGCTGGGCATTGTTGAGGGTCTTGTCCGGCGTCTGGTTGCCCGCGCTGGTGGTGACCGCCAGCACGTTCAGTTCAGGACTGGCCAGCGCCAGAATAAGGGCGATGGCGTCGTCGTGGCCGGGATCACAATCGAGAATAACGGGCAGTACCATGGGATGAGTCCTTACAACATAACAGGGAGCCATACCTTAACAAGCAAGCCTCGGATGAACTCGGGAAGGGGTCACAAAACGGGGCCTTGTTGCTGACCTGGGCGGTTTGCACGGCACGCCACCTCGCTCAACACGGCTCACTATCAAAAGTTTGCATGGCGTCATCCCGTTCATTTTCCGAGGCAGCGCACCGCCCATTCGCCCGGCCGCGCCGGTTCGGGTATGATCGCACCCCGTTTCCTGCCTGTGCCACCTATGTCCGTTATCGTCGACACCTTTATTGCCCCACCCTGCAAGGCCGCCATCGAGATCCTGTTCGAGGATGAGCACCTGCTGCTCATCAACAAGCCGTGCGGCCTGCTGAGTCTGTCAGGCAAGAACCCGCAGAACCTCGACTCGGTTCACTATCGCTTGGTGCAGGATTTCCCCGGCTGCACCCTGGTGCATCGCCTCGATTTTGGCACCTCAGGCATCATGGTGGTGGCCAGAAACAAGGCCATCAATGCCCTGCTCTGCCAGCAGTTCAGTCAGCGGGCGGTGAGCAAGGCCTACAGCGCCCTGCTGTGCGGTCATCTGATTGACGACGAAGGAGTTATCGACGCTCCTATCGCCAAGGATCCAGCGATCTTTCCGCTGATGAAGATCTGCGCCGCCAGCGGCAAGCCCGCCCGCTCCCGCTATCGGGTGATTGAGCGGCTGGCGCAGCAGATACAGGGACAAACCGTGCCTTTGACCCGGGTACGGCTGGTGCCGGAGACCGGCCGCACCCATCAGCTGCGCATCCACAGCCAGCTGCTGGGCCACCCCATCCTCGGTTGCGATCTCTATGGTGGCCTGCTGCCGCCCGGCTGCGAACAGGCACCGCGGCTGATGCTGCATGCCAGCGAGCTGGATTTTGCTCATCCGGTGAGCGGCGAGCCGATGCAGATCCGCTGCGCAGCCCCTTTTTAGAGGCAATAGGTAGAGGCCGTCAGTAGATAGCAATCAGCGCGAGTGCGACGGGATCAGTGAAAGGCGTGACGGGAGAGGAAAAGCGGTAAACGGCGGATAAAGATAGGGGCCGCGCTTTCGCAACGGCCCCCACCCCCCACTCTTTGTGGTGCTATCAGATCAGCTTGCGGGCAGCGCCCAGTACGATCTTGATGGCATCAGATTCGGTCTTCGCCATGGTCTCGGCGTTCGGGATCTCTTGCTGGGTACGGTTGACGATAACGCCAGCCACCATACCGGCACGCAGACCCTGGCTGGAACACATGGTCAGCAGGGTTGCAGACTCCATCTCATAGTTCAGCACGCCCATGGCTTGCCACTCTTTCATGGAACCCTGGAAACGGCTCACGACGCGGCCGGATACGGTATCGTAACGCTCCTGACCCGGGTAGAAGGTGTCGGAAGAGGCAGTCACACCGATGTGCAGCTTGGAGCCCATCTCTTTGGCGGTGTTGACCAGCGCGGTGGTGCAGTCGAAGTCGGCAACAGCCGGGAACTCCATCGGTGCAAAGTGCAGGCTGGCACCGTCGAGGCGCACGGAGCCGGTGGTCACGATCACGTCACCCACGTTCAGGTGCGGCTGGATAGCGCCGGTGGTGCCGATACGCAGGAAGGTACGGATACCCAGCTGGGCAAGCTCTTCCACTGCAATGGAGGTGGACGGGCCACCAATACCGGTAGAGCAGATGATCACGGCCTTGCCGTCCATCTCGCCGCGCCAGGTAGTGAATTCACGATGGCTGGCCAGGTGCACCGGGTTATCCAACAGCTCTGCGATACGCTTCACGCGCTCGGGGTCACCGGGGACGATCGCCAGGGTGGCGCCTTGCAGATCCGCTTTCTTCAAACCCAAGTGAAATACATCAGACATATTGGACTCCTGGTTGCCCCCTGCCAGCATGGTCAGGGCACAAGTTAAGATGATTCTTTATGATACTTTCAAGCCTTTACCCCCCTCTTCGGGGAGGCGCCAACTATGGTCGAAAGCGCTTTCCAATTCCTTGAAGCGCCTCACACTTCCACGCATTGACAGTGACAAACATTGCGCAAAACGTTTGCTAACTCAATGAAATAATTGACAAACGTTTTTCTGCAAATCGAGTCAGATGCGGGAAAGTCAAGCCTGGTTCAGCGCTTAATTAACGACTCGTGATCGACCCCGTAAAGTTGTAAACAAGATGCTTTTGTATCCCTTTCTAGATGGTAGCCTAGCTCTCAACTACCACTTAATGGCTAACTATAGGAAGTCCATCATGGCTACATTCAAGTTCTATATTCCCGCTATCAACCTGATGGGTGCCGGCTGTCTGCAAGAGGCCGCCGCCGATATCAAGGGTTACGGCTATCGCAAGGCGTTGATCGTCACCGACAAAATTCTCAACCAGATCGGCGTGGTCGCCAAGCTCACCACCCTGTTGGCTGAACATGGCATTGAAAGCGCTGTTTTCGATGAGACCAAACCCAACCCCACTACCAGCAACGTCGAAGCGGGTCTGGCCATGATCAAGGCCAACGGCTGCGATTGCGTCATCTCGCTGGGTGGCGGCTCGCCCCACGACTGCGCCAAGGGCATCGCGCTGGTCGCAGCCAACGGTGGCAGCATCAAGGATTACGAAGGGGTGGATCGCTCCGCCAAACCGCAACTGCCGCTTATCGCCATCAACACCACCGCCGGTACCGCCTCCGAGATGACCCGCTTCTGCATCATCACCGACGAAGCGCGCCACGTGAAAATGGCCATCATCGACAAGCACGTTACCCCGCTGATGTCGGTCAACGACCCCGAGCTGATGCTGGCCAAGCCAGCCGGTCTCACCGCCGCCACCGGTATGGATGCCCTGACCCACGCCATCGAGGCCTATGTCTCCACCATCGCCACCCCGGTGACCGATGCCAGCGCCGTGATGGCCATCGAGCTGATTGCCAAGTACCTGCGCACCGCAGTTCACCATGGCGATGACCTGCATGCCCGCGAGCAGATGGCCTACGCCCAGTTCCTGGCAGGCATGGCCTTCAACAACGCAAGCCTCGGCTACGTGCACGCAATGGCCCACCAGCTGGGCGGTTTCTATGACCTGCCCCACGGTGTCTGCAACGCCGTGCTGCTGCCCCACGTTCAGGCGTTCAACGCCCAGGTCAGCGCGGCTCGTCTGAAGGATGTGGCCCGCTACATGGGTGTAGATGTGAGCACCATGAACGACGAGCAGGGCGCCGCCGCTGCCATTGCCGCCATCAAGCAGCTGGCGCTGGATGTGAAGATCCCGGCCGGTCTGGAGCAGCTCGGCGTCAAGGCCGATGACTTCGATACCCTGGCCAGCAACGCGCTGAAAGATGCCTGCGGCTTCACCAACCCGAAACAGGCCAGCCACGAAGAGATCGTCGCCATCTTCCGCGCGGCGATGTGATTGTTGCCTGATTGCCAGAAAGGGTCGCAGTGCGGCCCTTTTTATTGGCTGATGGATCAATGGCTTTTTACTTCCGTGGAGGGAGTCGGTATGATTTGCCGAGCCAAAAAGACTGTATGGATGATCTGAACTCGATATGCGGATGAAACACCTGATTGCCGCGGCTTTGGCCGCCCTCACCCTCTCCGGTTGCAGCCTGGTCTATCGTATCGATATTCCCCAGGGCAACTATGTGGAACAAAAACAGGTCGACAAACTGCGCCAGGGGATGACCCGCGAGCAGGTCAGCTATGTACTGGGGACCCCTATGCTGCGTGACGGCTTTGACCCCAACACCTGGTACTACCTCTATGAATTCCAGCCGGGCCACGGCGACAAGGAGCGCAAAGAGCTCACTGTCACCTTCGCCAACGACAGGCTGACCACAGTGACGGGTGACTTCCCGCTGCCAGCAGCCTTCAATACCCCGCTCTGATATCCCGCAAAACCGGCCTCGCGCCGGTTTTGTTTTATCCAGCCCGCGTAATTCATCCTGCCCGACAACACTGAGTCATTTCTCCCCATTGCAGCTGCCCGCAAATTGCCTGATGCTGATGAGCAGCCACCATGGCATCAACAGCATCGAATGACACAGGGAGAATCCCCATGAGCCGGATCCTGATTGCCGGAGCCAGCGGCCTGATCGGTCGCGAACTGGTGCAGCAACTGCCTGCCGAACATGAACTGACCCTGCTCTGTCGCAAGCCGGGCAAGGAGGCGCACCACTGGCTACCGGTCAATTTTGATGATCTGGCCAGCGTTACCCTCTCCCGCCCGGTGGATATCGCCTTCTGTACCCTCGGCACCACCCGCAAGGAGGCGGGCTCTGCCGAGGCGTTTCGCCGGGTCGATCTCGACTATGTGGTCGCCTTTGCAGAGCTGGCCCGCCGTCACGGCTGTCAACGGCTTATCGTGGTCTCGAGCATGGGGGCCAGTGCATCGTCCCCGGCTCTCTATCCGCGTACCAAGGGGGAGATGGAGCAGGCCCTGCTGGCCCAATCCTGGCCACGGCTCGCCATCGTGCGGCCCGCCATGCTGCTCGGGGATCGCCAGCCACCGCGCCTCTCCGAGCAGATCTTTCAGACCATCTATCCGCTGTTTCGGCCGCTGCTGGTGGGCAAGCTCGCCCGCTGGCGCGCCATCGAGGCCCGTCAGGTAGCCCGCGCCATGATCGCCCTCTCGAAACTGCCCGCCGGGTGCGAGATTGTCGAGAACGAGCAACTGCTGGCACTCTGAACCCGGCCTTTTCCATCGCTATCGCATACCGTCGTTAAAACAGCAGGGCAAGCCAACCGGCTTGCCCTTTGTTCGTACTCTTGATCTGCCGCCCCTAGCCACGCCCAGCAGCCAGGGTGCCCAACATCAACCGCGAATATGGTCGATAAAGGCGTCGATCTGCTCGCGAGTGCAGGCGGGGTTCATAAAGACTGCTTTTTCCCCGGCGATGTAGGAGTACTTGCCGCGAGCGTCATAGTCGGAGTGGGCCACCGCCTCCACCCAGTTGGTGTAGAGCCCCACCTTGCCGCGCCCCTTGAACAGGCTGCGGTGGTAATCGGTATTGCGCTGCAGTCGCGCCTTGTAGGCAGGGTCACTGGAGCGGGCCAACTCGAAGGCAAATTCGGCCTCCGGATCGCTCACCCACTCGGGGTTGTAGATCTTGAAGCCGACACTCGGCCCCTGATTCTCCTGCGCCACCAGCTTGACGTTGCCGAGCTGGCTTAACCGGAAGCGGAAGTAGTTGGCATTTTGCAGGCAGTGGGCCAGCACGATGCGATACCCCTCCACCCCCATATAGTTGAGCGCCGCATAGGCACCGAACAGACCACTCGCGCCGCGGGAGCACTCGATGGTGGATTGCAAGTGGGTCTGGCCCTGAATGTCCCGCTCGAAGTAGGAGAAGTTCTCCGGGTCATTCTCCATCGCCTTGAGGTCATCCTGCTCCTTGATCATCACCAGACTGGAGGTGTAGGGCACATAGCCCCACTTCTGGAAGTCGACGGTAAAGGAGTCGGCATATTTGAGCTCGGCAAAGCGCGCCACGTTGCGCTCGATCCCCGCCAGAGTGGCGCTGTTGATGGCGAGCGGGTTGGCGGCAAAGTCGTAACCCAGGAAGAAGATCATCGACCAGCCGATGGCGGCATCGACGTGGATGTGAGGTTTGACCGCCACCTCGAACTGCTCGCAGAGGCGATTGCGCAACTCGAACACCGGCTTGACCTGATCCACCCCGAAGGTATCGGTGGTGCCCATGGTGAGCATGATGGTGGGCACCACGTGTTTCAGGGCAAAACAGGCGGTCAGGGTGCGCTCGAGGTGGTCGAGATCGATGTCGTTGTTCTCGCCGACCTGAATGCGGATGGTCTTGTTCTCGATGTCGACCCCGAGCAGGGAGAGGTTGGTGATGTTGGAGTAATGCCCCCCCTGGGAGTTGATGATGCGGTAATCCTGATAGTGACCGAGCCCCTTGTGCTTGGCCTCCGGCAAAGTTTTGCGAATGCCGAGCAGGTAGCCGTAGAGGTTACAGAAGGTCCCCCCCTGGGTGAAGATGCCGGTGGCCCGCTCGGGGTCATAGCCTGCCAGCAGCGCAATCTGGCGCACTACCTTCTTCTCCAGCTCCTCGGCGACCCCGGCGTATTCGGAGTAGACCAGATTGGGGTTGGCCAGAATGCCCAGCTGGGCGCCATAGATAGCGGGATCCGCCGACATGGTGATGACGTTCTCGACGCTGGAGGGGTTCTCCCAATCCTTCGACAGGGCGGCGGCAAACAGCAGCTCGGCCATCGGCTCGCCCGGGGTGCGCATGGTGGCGGGCACCGGCATGGTCTCGCAGAGATCGGCCAGGCGGGCACGGCCATCAGGCCAGGCATTCAAACGGGCATCCGGCGCCAGGCCACGGGCCCGAAATTCATTGAGGGTGGCAAATCCGGGTTCGCGAAAAACGGGCCAGAGATCGGGATTGCGCGAGAAAAAGTTGGCTTTGACGGTGGCGAAACGGGCGGAGAAATCGGGGTGGACGGCATTGACGCTTTCGTCTTTTAGATAAACTAAGTCACTCATTTTTATACCATTAGTACAGCAAATGTGCGGCCGTTATACCCCTGTACCAGCGGGGCCGACAGTGACAATATCTAATGGCCTACCCTACTTTTTGTCATGTCTCAGCCATCACAAGGGCTGGCAAAAAGGCGCCTTTGAGGCGCCTCTTTATATTTCGTGATCTTGCTCCCACCCTGGCTGACAGCGCCCTCACTACCAGACCACCATCAGCGCAGCGTCCCCCTCAACGCAGGGAGGTCAACAGCCACTCGGCAAACTCCGCCAGCTCGCTCTGCTGCTGCGGGAAAGCCGCCAGCCAGGGCTGCAGGCGCACGGCGACAGCGTCCGGTCGATAGCCACAGCCCGCCAGTTCGGCCGCCAGCAGATCAAACGGGGCCGGCTCCAGAGTATCGCTAAAGAGCTGCGCCCGGGTGATGACCCCTTTCTCCACATCAAAGTGCAGTTCCACCCCGCCCCAGCTGAACCGCTCCTCCAGCAGATGGCTGAAGGCCGGGGCATGGCCATAGTTCCACTCCCAACTGCGCTGGCGGGCGAAGGTCTCGGCAAAACCGGGCAGATCGGGCATCTGCTCGGGGGAGATATGCTCGGGCTCAACTCGCGCGCCGTAATGGTGGAAGAAAGCCTCGACCAGCGCCTCGCTCACCTGTTGATGGTCGATCCTCGGCAGCAGTTCGCACAGATTGGCCACCCGGCTGCGCACCGAGGTGATCCCCTTGGCCGCCAGCTTCTTGGGGTCAGGGTTGAGGTAGTTGGCGAGCCGGCCGAGATCGGCGTCCAGCAGCAGGGTGCCGTGGTGGAACCCGCGATCCAGGGTCTCCCTGTAAGCCGACCCCGATACCTTGCGCTCCCCGTCCGGGGTGGCCACCAGCAGGTCGTTGCGACCGGAGGCAAAGGCCTCAATCCCCAGTCGCTTGAGCCCGTCCAGCACGATGGCGGTAGAGACGCTCTTGTCATACTCCGGCTTGCCCGCCATGAAGGTGAAGCAGCTGTTGCCAAGATCGTGGAACACGGCGCCGCCCCCACTGCTGCGACGCGCCAGGGTGACCCCGTCCTCTTCCATGCGGCGGGTGTTGCACTCCTTCCACGGATTCTGGGCACGACCAATCACCACGGTATTGGCATTGCGCCAGAGGAACAGCACCCGCTGGCCGGGGTCCATCTGGCGGAAGATGCACTCCTCAACGGCCAGATTGAACAGGGGATCGTGAGAGTCGGAGACAAGTAGACGCAAACGGGACATAAAAAGACCTTATCCGGAACTGGGGGCAACATGATAACACTGACGGGGTACCGTCACTGAGCTGTCGCACATTAACCGGTGCGCAGCAGCCGCGATACATTTGCGTCACACCTGACTGCCCTATAAAAGTATCTATTGATATAACGACACAGCTTGACGTGCAACCACGGAAAAAATGCAGTTTATCCACAATGATAACGATAAAGACGGGAAAAAGTGGCTAGAATGCGACCACTTCGATAGGCCATATGACTCTCTTATTGGTCACATAACTTGCAAAAAAGCGGCATGTATCCATCCCGTGTGATGAACGACACAAAAATGACTTTCCAACCCCCCTATACCCCATTGCAAACGCCTTTTCTCCCCTTGCAGGTGACACAAAATTGCTTGAATCTAGCCTAGACACCGCTCCCGAGAGAAACGTTGTATGACGGAGAACGCCCCCCCCCGCCAGCGCCTCAGCTGGTTTCTGCCAATGCTGGTCAGTATGGTCATCGCGACCCTGACCTCTCCCCCCGTGCGAGCCGGCGAGCAGGTCATCGTCCAGTTGCCGTGGCAACACCAGTTCCAGTTTGCCGGTTACTACGCGGCCATCGCCAAAGGGTTTTATCGGGAGGCCGGTCTGCAAGTCACCCTGCGCGAAGCGGACCCCCGCACCGATGTGGTCAGCGAGGTGATCTCGGGAAAGGCCCATTTTGGCATCAGCGGCAGTGATCTGCTGCTGGATCGGGCTGCCGGTCGTCCGGTGGTGGTGCTCGCCGCCCTGCTGCAGCACTCGCCGCTGGTTCTGCTCACGCTGGATCGGCCAGATATTCGCAACCCGGCCGATCTGGCCAACAAGCGACTGATGCTGGAGCCTGGCTCCAACGAGCTGCTGACCTACCTTTCTCACCAGACCCGCAGCCGCAACTGGGTCACCCTCCCCTACAAACAGGGGATAGAGGCACTGCTGGCGGGCAAGGTGGATGCCATCAGCGCCTACAGCACTACCGAGCCCTTCTATCTGCAACAAAAAGGGATCCCCTATCGGGTCTTCAGTCCGCGCACCATCGACTTCGACTTCTACGGCGACAACCTGTTTACCTCCGAGCGGGAGCTGATCACCCGACAGGATCGGGTCTACGCCTTCCAGCAAGCCAGCCTCAAGGGGTGGCGCTATGCGATGGACCACCCCGACGAGATGATCAACCTCATCATGGAGCAGTACCCGACCGGGGCTGGCCGTGAACAGCTGGAGTTCGAGGCTCGCGAAACCAGAGAGCTGATGCAGCCGGATCTGATCGAACCTGGCTACATGCAACAGGAGCGCTGGCTGCAGATCGCCAAAACCTATCTGGAGGCGGGCATGCTCACGGTATTGCCCAACCTCGACCGCTTTATCTACGACCCGGCGCAGGAGCGGCTGCGCCAGCAACGGCAACTGCTCGACAAGAGCGTGGCGGTGGCCATGCTCATCACCTTTACCCTGATGACCCTGCTCGGCATCTTCTTGCACCTCTATCTGCGCCTGCGCCAGGAGGCGCGGGATCGCCAGCGGCTGACCCGTGAACTGGCCCAGAGCGAGCAACACTATCGCTTCGTGGCGGAGAACAGCGCCGATGTGATCTGGACCATGGATGCCGCCAGCTTGCGCTTTCGCTATGTCAGCCCGGCCATCGCCCCTCTGAGCGGCTACGAAGCCCCCGAGTTGTTTGCCCTGCCCCTCAAACAGCTGCTGCCGGATGCCTCAAGGAAACTGCTGCGTGAGGAGATCTCCGCAACCCTGGAGGCATGGCAGCGGGGAGAGCATGACCAGACCCGCCGGGTCATTCGCACCCAACTGCGCCACAAGGATGGCCATCTGGTGGCGACCGAGACCATCACCACCCTCCATGGCAACCACAACGCCCAGCCGGAGGCGATCCTCGGGGTCACCCGGGATATCACCGAGCGGGCAGCGCGAGAGGAGATGATGCGCCGCCTCGCCTTCTACGACCCCCTCACCGGGTTGCCCAATCGCCGCTTGCTGCAGCAACGGCTCAAGGAGCTGATGGAGCAGGAGACACCCCGTCCGCTGGCATTGATGTTTATCGATCTCGATCACTTCAAGCCGATCAACGACACCTTCGGCCATGAGACCGGGGATATTCTGCTCAATATGGTGGCCGAGCGGATGAGCCACTGCGTGCGCAAACAGGATCTGGTGGCACGGCTGGGGGGGGACGAGTTCGTTATCTTGCTGCCGGAAAGTGGCGACGAAGTGCTGGCGGTGGCCGACAAGCTGCACCAGCAGCTGCGTCATCCGTTCCAGCTGGAGGGGCAGGAGTTGCTCATCTCCAGCAGTATCGGGCTGGCGCTCTATCCCGAGCACGGGGAGGATGCCAAGACCCTGATGCACCACGCCGATCAGGCCATGTATCAGGCGAAGAATCGCGGCCGCGGCCGGGTCTGCCTCTATACCGAAGGCCTTGATCCCGAGCAGGGCGCCCTGCTGTGGCAACCCGGCCACGAGTGCGGTCACCCGCGCATCGATGCCGAGCATCGCCAGCTCTTCGTATTGACCAACCGGCTGCTGGAGCGGATGAAAGATCAGCACGAGGATCCGGCCCCGTTTCTGGAGAGTCTGGAGAGCCTGTTCGACATGGCTCGTCACCACTTCGCCTTTGAAGAGCTGATGCTGGCGGAGATCGACTATGAGGAACTCGTCAGCCACCGTCAGGATCACCAGCGCCTGCTCAACAAGGCAGGTCAGCTACTGCACGCCGCCAAAGCGGGGACATTGGGCAACGACGAGCTGCTCAACTTCATCATTCAGGAGCTGGTGGTCGGCCACATGAGTCAGGCGGATCGCCGCTACTTCCCCCTGTTCAGATCTGAGCGCAGCGTGCCGGTTGCAGAGGGGGTCACCTAGCCCCCCTGTTCAGCCCCGAGCGTAATGCGCCTCTTGCGAAAGGGGCGACCTAATCACCGCGCAGGGCAACTACTGGGTCGAGACGCACCGCCCGCAGCGCAGGAGCGACCCCGGCCAATAGGCCGACCAGTGCGCTGCAACCGAGCGCCAGCAGCAGATAGAGAGGATGGAGGGTGAGCGGCAAGCCGGCCGCCAGCAGGGTGAGCAGCAGCTTGAGCCCGCCGAGCAGGGCCAGCCCCATGGCTCCGCCCAGCAGCGCCAGCACCACGGCTTCGAGCAGGAACAGCAATAGAATGCGCCGCCGTGGACAACCCAACGCCATCAGCAAGCCCACTTCGGGGATCCGCTCCTGCTGGGCGATGCTCATGATGCTGAAGATGCCGACCGCCCCGATCAGCAGCGAGATAATGCCGAGCCCGCCAACCGCCAGCTTGATGATGGAGAGGATCTTGTCGAGGCTGGTCAGCATGTCCTGCTGGGAGGTGAGGGTGAAATCCTCGGCGCCGTGGCGGGCGATCAGCACTCGCCGGATCTGGGCGGTGATGTCGGCCTCCGTCTGCCCGGCGCGATAGATGACGTCGATCTCCTGCAGCCCCTCCTTGTTGAACAGCGCCTGGGCGTGGGCGGCGGGCAGATAGATCATGTCATCCAGATCAAAGCCGAGAAATTGCCCCTTGGGGGCCAGCACCCCGGCCACCCGAAAACGGCGATCACCGGCGCGCAGCAGACTGCCCGGCGCATCGCCCCCGGGAAACAGCTCAGCCGCCACCTTGGCCCCCAGCACCGCATAGGCGCGGGGCATGGCACTGTCATCCGCAGGCAGAAAACGCCCCTGCACCAGGGTGAGTCGCCAGCCGGAGAGCGCCGCCGGGCCAGTGCCCAGAATGGCAGTGCTGCGGGTGAGCCCGCGGCTGCGCACCTCCCCCTGCCCCTGTACCACAGGAAGCGCCGCCTCTACCCCTAGCAATCTGGCGAGAGCATCGGCATCCTCCAGCAGCAGGGGACGGCTGCTGGAGAGGATACCGGGCGGGCCGCCGGCGGTTTCGGTCTTGCCCGGGGTCACGGCGATCAGCCGGGTGCCAAATTGGGAGAAGCTGTCGAGCAGATAGAGCCTGAGCCCCTCGCCGATGCCGGTGAGCAGGGTCACCGAGGCGATCCCGATGGCTATCCCCAGCGCCGACAGCAGGCTGCGACTGCGCCCTGCCAGCAAGGCGCGCCAGAGCCAGAACAGCAGATCGGCGGCGCGCATCAGCCACCACTCCATTGCCCGCTGCGCAGGCTGCTGACCGGATCTTGTCGTGCCGCCCGGGAGGCGGGCAGCCAGCTAAAAAACAGCCCGGTCAGCAGGGCCGCCGGTATGGTGCAGAAAGTAGCGAGCAGAGGGACAGCCGCCGGAAATCCGGGCCAAATCACTCCGGCGAGGCCAACCAGGGCGTAGCCCAACACTGTGCCAAACAGCGCGCCACTGCCGCTCAACAGCAGCGCCTCCCACAAAAACAGCTGGCGGATCTGGCGACTGTCGGCCCCCAGCGCCTTGAGCAGGCCGATCTCGCCAGTGCGCTGGCGGGTGCTGATCAGCGCCAGATTCATCATCATGATGCCGGAGACCAGCAGGCTGATGGCACCGATGCCGGCAACCGCCAGTGTGAGGGTCGAGAGAATGGTGGAGAAGGTGGCCAGCATGGCGTCACGGCGCACCACGGTCACATCGAGTACCCCATGGCGCGCCTGCATCAACTGCTCCAGTCGCTTGACCAGCGGGGGCACCGCTTGCCCCGCCAGCGGCTGGATCAACAGCCGAAACAGCCCCTCGGTGTTGAACAGCCGCATGGCGCTACCCACCGGGATCAGCGCGGCCTCGGCCATATCCATCCCAAGATTGCTGCTCTGGCTGGTGAAGACCCCCACCACCCGAAAGCGACGATTGTCAAAACGCAGCCACTGGCCGACCGGATCGGCCTGACCAAACAGCTCCCGAGCCACCACGGCCCCGAGCAGGACGACCGGTCGATCCTCTGCGGCATCCCCCGGCAACCAGCGGCCGGAGAGCAGTTCCAGCCCGTGGGTATCGCGCAGCCCGTTGCTGCTGCCAAGCAGCATGGTCTGGCGCAGCCGTGCCCCCTGTTTGGCCTCGGCAAAGCCCATCACCAGCGGCACCAGCCGCACGTTTGGCTGATGCTGGCCAAGGTAGTGCATATCATCGAGAGTGATCTGCCGCAGACTGTTGCCGGTGACCGGCGGCAACCCGCCGGTGGTCTCCTTGCGGCCCGGGAACATTACCAGCAGATCCTTGCCAAGGGAGCTGAACTGGTCGGCCACATAGCGTCTCGCCCCCTCCCCCAGCGCGGTGAGCAGCAGCACTGAGGTGACGCTCAGACTCACCGCCAGGATCAAGACCAGCGCCCGTGAACGCTGACGCAATAACGCCACGGCGGCAAAGTGGATCACATCGGGGCGCCGCATTCAGCCACCGCCGCTATCAATGTTGATGCGGCCATCGTTCATCAGGATCCGCCTGCCCGCCCGATCACCGAGGCGCGGGTCGTGGGTTACTACCACAAGCGTGATCCCCTGCTCCCGGTTGAGCTCCTCCAGCAGGGTAATCACCTCCTCCCCGGAGCGGGAGTCGAGATTGCCGGTGGGCTCGTCGGCCAGGATCAGCCGCGGCGCCATTGCCATGGCCCGGGCGATGGCTACCCGCTGACGCTGACCGCCGGAGAGCTCGGCAGGACGGTGTCCGGCCCGGTTCTCCAGCCCCAGCTCTCCCAGCAACTGCTGGCTTCGGCGATGGCGCTCGGCGGGGGTGATCCCGCACAACATCAGCGGCAACTCGACGTTTTCACGGGCGGTGAGGCGGGAGATGAGGTGAAACGACTGGAACACAAAGCCGATGCGATGGCCGCGCAGCTGGGCCAGCGCCGGCTCTGACAGGGTGGCGGTATCCTCCCCTCCCAGCCAGTAGCACCCCTCATCGGGCCGATCCAGCAGCCCCAGCACATTGAGCAGAGTCGATTTGCCGGAGCCAGAGGGGCCCATCACCGCCAGATACTCCCCCTCGGCAACCCGCAGGGAGACGCGATCGAGGGCGGCCACTTCGCTCCCACCCAGAGTGAAGCGACGGCTGACGGCATCAAGGCGAATGAGATCACTCATCCGTCTGCTCCGTGGCGGCGCTGAAAGGGCCCTCCCCGACAATCTGTCCGGGCTGGGCTGCCAGCCGATCACCGGCAGCGAGCCCCTCGGCCACCTCAATCCAGTTCCAGTTCTCCACACCCCAGCGGGGCACCACCCGCACCAGCTTATCCCCTTCCAGCCGCAGCACGCTGCCATCGTCGGCCCGGCTGCTGGCCGCCACCCGTAGCACATTGGTGGCGCGGGTCACCTCGACCTCAAGGTCGGCACTGTAGCCAATGAGCAGGGGGACATCGGTGGGCAGGGCCGTGAGCGCCGCCTCCACCTCCACGGTGCGGGCCTGCTTCTCCAGCTCCTTCACATAGGGGGCGATGCGGGTGACGGTGGCGGCAAAATCGCGCCCGGACATGGCGTCGAGCAGCACCCGGGCAAACTGGCCCACCTTGAGGCGGGCAGCATCCACCTCATCGATGGGAGCTGAGACATAGAGACAGCGATCGTCGATAAGATCGATCACCGGAGGCATGGCCACTCCGGGCGGTGAGGGGGTCATGTATTCGCCCAGCTTGCTGTTGACCTCCGCCACCACGCCGGCAAACGGCGCCAGCAGACGACGCTCGCTCAAGCGAGCCTCCACCTGGGCGACCTGCGCCTCGTCGACCCGCTCCTGCTGACGGGATGCCTGACAGACATAGCGGCGGGTATCGGCCAGATTCTGGGCCTGCTCAGCGAGGGTGCGGGAGGTGAGATTTTTGGCCAGCAAGGTGGCCAGCCGGTTGGCCTCCCGCTCGTAGTAGGCCGCCTCGCTGCAACGCTCCTCGCGCTGGGTCTTGCCAAGGGCCTGCTGGGCACGGGCACGGGCAAGATCGGCGTGAATGTCGTCACTCCAGAGGGTCAGCAGCAGATCTCCCTGCGCCACCCGCTCCCCAGCCTTGACGGCGATCTGCTCCACCACGCCGCCACCGGGCAGACTGAGTCCGGCCCGCTGACACGACTTGATGGTGCCAGCCCGGGTATTGACCACGGTGACCAGCACATCCCCCCGCCCGACCTCTGCCAGCCTGATCGGCGTCGGCTGCGGTCGCCACCACCATGCCAGAGCAGCCACCGCTACCACGGCGCCACTTCCCCACCACAACCAACCTCTCTTCATCGCGCATCCTTTCGCTAGTGACTCCCGTCATGAGCGTCGGGAGAGCAGGGCATAATAGAGCAAGGGTATCACCACCAGGGTGAGCAAAGTGGAGACCAGGATCCCGAAAATCAGGCTGATGGCCAGTCCGTTGAAGATGGGATCATCGAGGATAAACAGGGCTCCGATCATCGCCGCCAGCGCCGTCAGCATGATGGGTTTGGCCCGCACCTGCGCCGCTTCGATCACCGCCTGCTCGAACACCACTCCGGCGCTGCGCTGCTGCTCGATAAAGTCCACCAGCAGGATGCTGTTGCGTACGATGATCCCGGCCAGGGCGATCATCCCGATCATCGAGGTGGCGGTAAACTGGGCTCCCAGCAGGGCGTGGCCCGGCATCACCCCTATGATGGTGAGCGGAATGGGAGCCATGATGATGAGCGGCACCAGATAGGAGCGGAACTGGGCCACCACCAGCAGGTAGATGAGGATCATCCCCACCCCGTAAGCAATCCCCATATCGCGAAAGGTCTCGTAGGTGATCTTCCACTCCCCGTCCCACAACAGCGCCACCTCTCCCAATTTATCGGGCTGCTGCACGTAATATTGGGGCAGGTCGATGTCGGCACCGGCGGCAAACATGCCGTAGAGCGGGCTGTCGGTGTGGCCACCCATGTCGGCCACCACCATCACCATGGGCTGCATGTTCTTGTGCATGATATAGCTGGGGGCCACCTCATCACGGCGACTCACCAGCTCGGAGACCCGCACCAGCTGGCCGCTCTGGCTGCGCACCTTGAGGGCCAGTACGCCCGCCAGATCCCGTTTGTCACCGGGAGCCAGTTCGATGCGGATCGGCACCAGATACTTGGCGCCGTGCCCCTGCAGCCAGCTGGCATCCTGATAACCCACCCCGCCATTGAGGGTGTTCACCAGATCCCCGAGATCGACCCCGAGCAGGGCCGCCTTGCTGCGATCCACCACCAGCCGCCACTTAGGCTGCGGGTCGGTCAGATAGATATCCACATCCACCAGATCCGCCGTGGCCACAAAACGGGCCTGTACGGCGCGAGCCGCCGCTTCACGGGCGGCAGGCGTCGGGCCATACACTTCTGCGACTATGGGGGACCAGACCGGCGGGCCGGGCGGCACCTCAACGACTTTCAGGTTGCCCCCTGCCGCACTGGCGATAGCCTGCAGCGGCGCCCGCACCGACTGGGCAATCTGGTGACTGCTGCGATCCCGTTCATGCTTGTCCACCAGATTGACCTGAATATCCCCCACGTTGGCGCCGCTGCGGATAAAGTAGTGGCGCACCAGCCCGTTGAAATTGATGGGGGCGGCGGTACCGGCGTAGATCTGGTAATCCTTCACCTCAGGCACCTTGGCAAGCTCTCGTCCGACCGCCAGCAGGGTGCGCTCGGTCTGCTCCAGGGTCGCCCCCTCCGGCATATCGAGCACCAGCTGAAATTCCGACTTGTTGTCAAACGGGAGCATCTTGAGCACCACCCACTGCACCACCGGCATGGCGGTAGCCGCCCCGACCAGCAGCAACACCACTAGCCAGAGCTTGCGTCTGGCCTTCTTGGCGCCATCACCAATCAGGAAAGGGGTCATCAGCCGGTGAAAGAGACCAGCCTTGGCCTCGCCGTGGGCACCGTGCATCTCACCCTTGAGCAAATGGCTCGCCAGCCAGGGGGAGAAGATAAAGGCCACCAGCAGGGAGATAAGCATCCCCATGCTGGCATTGATGGGGATGGGGCTCATGTAAGGACCCATCAGCCCGCTGACAAAGGCCATCGGCAGCAAGGCCGCGATGACGGTCAGGGTCGCCAGTATGGTCGGCCCCCCCACCTCGTCCACCGCCCCCGGAATCAGATCCTTGAGCGCCCCCTTGCCCAAACCGCGATGGCGGTGGATGTTCTCCACCACGACTATGGCGTCATCCACCAGAATGCCGATGGAGAAGATCAGCGCAAACAGCGACACCCGGTTGAGGGTAAAGCCCCAGGCCCAGCTGGCAAACAGGGTCAGTGCCAGGGTGATGACGATGGCAACCCCCACCACCAGCGCCTCACGCCAGCCCATGCTCACCAGCACCAACAGCACCACCGCCGTGGTGGCAAAAATCAGCTTGCCGATCAGGGTGTTGGATTTGGTCTCGGCGGTGACGCCGTAATCTCGGGTCACCGTCACCTCAACGCCGGCAGGGATCAGCCGATTTTTGAGACTCTCGACCCGCGCCTCCACCCGCTTGGCCACATCAACCGCGTTCTGGCCCGGCTGCTTGCCGATGGCCAGGGTCACCGCCGGATAACTGGCCTGCCCCATCCCCATCCAGCTGCGTTTGGTCGGAGTCTCCTGACCCAGAGAGACCCTGGCCACATCCCCCAGATAGACCGGCTTGCCGTCGTGCATCCCCACTACCAGCTCTCTAGCCTCCTGCTCACTTTGCAGGAACTGCCCCACCTGCACCTTGATCTCCCGGTTATCTTGCTCGATGGCCTGTGTCGGGCCCACCTGATTGGCGGCAGCAAGTCGCTGGCTCAGCTCGCCCCAGCTGATGCCGTGGGCGCTGAGGGCCACCGGATCCGGCATCACCCGCAGCACGGCGCTCTGGCTGCCCAGCGCGTAAATATCGCGGGTACCGGGAATGCGCTTGAGTTCTGTCTCCAGCTCATGGGCGACCCGGGTCAGCTCAGTTGCCCCCAGTTGCTTGATCCCCTCTTTGCTCCATAAGGTCAAACTGACGATAGGGACATCATCGATCCCCCGGGGTTTTACCAGCGGCTGACCGACCCCGATCCCCTGTGGCAACCAGTCGCGGTTGGAGTCGAGCTGGTTGTTGAGATCGACGATGGCCTGCTCGCGGCTCACCCCCACCTTGAACACCACCACCAGCAGGGCGCCATCAGGTTGGGAAAAAGAGTAAAGGGTATCAATGCCCTTTATCTGGGAAACCACCTGCTCGGCAGGGGTGGTAACGAGAGAGGCCACTTCAGCCGGAGTGGATCCCGGGAAGGGAATATAGACATCGGCGAAGGTGACATCGATCTGCGGCTCCTCCTCCTTGGGGGTCACCAGCACTGCAAACAGACCGAGCAACAGCCCCACCAGCGCCAGCAGCGGCGTGATGGCCGAGCCTTGGAACAGCGCAGCCAGCCGACCAGCAGGCCCCAGCCTCTCCTTGTTGCCGTTCAGCTCGCTACTCATGGGCCACCTCCTGCTGCTGCGCCCATGCATCGGGGGCCAGCTTGTCACCGGCTTGCAGCCCGGCCAGGATCTCGCACTGCCCTTCAAAGCAATGGCCGACCCGTACCGGCGTCAGGGCCCAGCCAGCGGGTTGCTGCAGATAGACGCCGTTGAACTCCCCTTGCCGCAGCAGGGCGCGCTCCGGCACCTGCAACACCTGACGCTCACACTGCTTGAGCTGCACCTTGAGCCACATTCCGGGCAATACCCCGGCGGTTTGCGGCGGCAAGTCGAGGCGCAACCTGAAGGCGTGGCTCTGGCTGTCGGCATAGTTGAAGCGGGTCAATTTGACCGGGGTAACAGACTTGCCATCCGGCAGCAGCACCTGCACATCCGCAGGCTCACGAGCCAGCGTCAGGGCGGATTGGGGCAACTCCACCTCCACCCGCAAGGTGTCGAGAGAGAAGCCGGAGAGCAGCGGGGTACCGGGGGCGACAGTCTCCCCCAGCTCTACCAGCCGTTTGGTCACTACCCCTGCATAGGGAGCCAGAATGCGGGTATAACCGTAGGCCTCGCGGGCCTGAGTGAGAGCCGCATCGGCAGCGTTCACCTCGGCGCGGGCGGCGCGATCAGTCGCCTGGGCATTGTCGAGCTGGGCGCGGGTGATCACCCCCTTGGCAATCAGCGCCTGAAAGCGGGCGAGCTGGCGCTCGGCTTCCACCCGCTGAGCCTGCGCCCGCGCCAGCCGCGCCTCGGCACCCGTGACGGCGGCAAACTGCTCCTTGCCACTGATCTCCAGCAGCGGCTGTCCCGCCTGTACCTGATCGTTCACATCCACCAGCATACGGGAGACCCGGCCGCTGGTCTGGGCCGCCACCGTCCCCTGATTGATGGCACTGACGGTGCCATCCAGCGTCAGCCAGTCAGTCACCGGCTGTGGCGCCACTGTCAACAGGGGCTCTGGCTCCCCGTCCGCGGCAAAGGCCAGGGGGGATGTCATGGCCTGCGATGTCATCACCAACATGGTGATCCCCAGCAACCGGATCTTTTCCATCATCACTCTCCTTCCCTGGCGTAATCTGTCACTTCACGGGATCAGGCGGTATGGGACTGGCGCACCTTATCCACTCCCCGAGCTGGCGCCTTGGTCAGCACCCTGGCCAGTCCTTTGTCAAACAGCAAGATCCCGGCCACCATGGCCGCTATAAACAACATTATCATGGGCTGCCCGCTGGAAATGAGACTCAGAGCAGGCCCCGGGCAGATACCCACCAATCCCCAGCCGATGCCAAACAGCGCAGCCCCGCCGATCAGGCGACGATCCAGCCGAGGAGCTGGTACGGCGGCGATGGGCTCGCCCAGCACGCTCTGACGACGGGGTTTCACCAGCAGGAAGTAACCCGGCATAAAGACCAGCAGGGCGCCTCCCATCACGAAGGCGAGGCAGGGATCCCAGGCGCCAGCCAGATCGAGAAAACCGGTGACCCGAGCGGGATCCACCATGCCGGAGATGGCCATCCCCAGTCCGAACAACACACCCGCAAACAAACTTGTCAGCAACTTCATGGCGATCAGCCCCTTACAGCAGATGATGAGTGACGAAGACGGTGATGAAACCTGCCGCCATAAAGCTCAGGGTGGCGACGATGGAGCGCAGGGAGAGCCGCCCCATGCCACAGATGCCGTGGCCGCTGGTGCAGCCATTGCCAAGACGGGTACCGACCCCGACCAGCAGACCGGCCAGTAGCACAACGGGCCAGCCGGGCAAGGTGGTGAATGCGGGCATGCTGGCCCAACCCAGGGTCAGCGCCAACCAGGCGCCCGCCCCCAGCCCCAGCAGAAACAGCACCCGCCACGGTGCACGGTGTTGCAGCGCACCGGCCAGAATGCCGCTGATCCCGGCAACCCGGCCGTTGAACAACATCAGGATCAGGGCCGACAGCCCCGCCAGCATGCCACCGCCCAAAGAGAGCAGCCATTGGCTTTCCATCATCAAGATTCCTTATTTTCCGAGTGACAAAAATGGGTTTGCAGCGCCCCCAGCACATCGGCAGCCGCCTCGCTCACCAGCGAGTAGTAGATCTGCTGGGAGACCTTGCGCGAACGGATAAGGCCGTAGCGCTTCAATACCGAAAGTTGCTGGGAGAAGGCCGACTGCCCAAGTTGGCTATGGGCCAGCAGCTCCCCGACCCCCTTCTCCCCCTCCACCAGCTGGCAGAGCACCATCAGGCGTTCGGGATGAGCCAACGCCTTGAGCAGGGAGGCGGCGGCTGTCGCATGTCTGTTCATCTCGTCGAATTGGCTCATAAGAGTAAATTAGCAATTGCTGATATTTGTTCTATTGTATAAAACAACACTAAATTAGCAACATCTAAAGTAGATAAGGAGAAGGACCATGACAGTAGATAACGGAGTCAGAATCGTCGCGGGTTGCATGTTGCTGCTCTCGCTGATCCTTACCACCTGGATTCATCCGGGCTTTGTCTGGTTGAGTGCCTTTGTCGGGGTCAACCTGATCCAGAGCGCATTCACCGGTTTCTGCCCGGCAGCGATGATCCTCAAACGGATAGGATTTAAATAAACGGGTCGGATGACCCGGCTCACATGAGCGTGTAATAAACGCAGGAGGCTGAACATGGCAACGGTAATCGTCATCGGCGCGGGTCTCGGGGGCATGTCTGCCGCCTACGAACTCAAGGCCGAACTGGGCAAGCAGCATGAGGTGATCCTCATCAATGACAAGCCGGACTTTGAATTTACTCCCTCCAACCCCTGGATTGCCGTCCAGTGGCGGGAGCGCAAGGAGACCTCGCTCCCCATCGAACCCCATGTGAAGAAAAAGGGGATCCGCTTTATCCATGCCGCCCTGACCGAGCTGCAACCGGCGGCGCAGCAGCTCACCCTCTCCGATAGCCAGACCCTGCGTTACGACTTTCTGGCAATCTGCACCGGCCCGGCCCTCGCCTTTGACGAAGTGACGGGGGCTGGCCCCGAATCCGGTGGCACCACCAGCGTCTGTACCCTCTCCCACGCCGAAGAGTGCCGCCACAGTGTCAGCGCACTGGTCGATGAGCCCGGCCCGGTGATTGTCGGCGCCATGCCGGGCGCCTCCTGCTTCGGCCCCGCCTACGAGTATGCGTTCATCCTCGATCGCCACCTGCGCGACAAGAAGGTGAGGAAAAATGTGCCCATGACCTTTGTCACCAGCGAGCCCTACATCGGCCATCTGGGTCTCAACGGCGTGGGCGACTCCAAGGGGATGCTGGAGAGCGAATTGCGGATGCGCGACGTGCAGTGGATCTGCAATGCCCGCACAGTGGCGGCGCAAGATGGCCAGATGACGGTGGAGGAGCTGGACGATGAGGGCAACATCAAGCGCACCCATACCCTGCCCTACAAACACGCCATGATGCTGCCCGCCTTTGTCGGCATTGCGCCGCTGCGGGGCATCGAGGGGCTGGTCAATCCCCGCGGCTTTGTCATCGTCGACGAGCACCAGCGCAACCCCGCCTTCCCGCAGATTTACGCCGCCGGTGTCTGCATCGCCATTGCCCCGCCGCACAAGACGCCGGTGCCAACCGGGGTGCCCAAGACCGGCTATATGATTGAGGCGATGGTGCGCACCCTGAGCCACAACATCAAGGCGGAGCTCAGCGGCCAGCCGCCGGTGACCAAGGCAGTGTGGAATGCCATCTGTCTGGCAGACATGGGAGACACCGGCGCCGCCTTCGTCGCCATGCCGCAGATCCCGCCGCGCAACGTCGCCTGGTTCAAGAAAGGAAAGTGGGTCCATCTGGCCAAGATCGCCTTCGAGAAATACTTCCTGCACAAGATGCAGGTGGGCGATACCGAGCCCATCTACGAGAAACTGATGCTCAAATACCTTGGCATCGACAAGACCGAATGACCCCGCAGACCCGGCCCTCGCCGGGTCTGCTTTTGGCGGCTTTGCGCGGCAAAAACGGGGCTTTCGATTATGTTTCAAGATGTTGCTGCGGGCAGCGCGGGGTTTACCCTGCCCGCCGCCTCGGCTATCATTCGAGCCTCTTATCAATAGCGGAGACCATCAGTGGGCAACTCATCAAGTGACAGTTGTAGACCGACCCTCATCGTCGGTACCAAGGTCGCGAGCTAGCCGCAGGTCCTGCTCTGCCGCCACTCGCAACCCTGCGAGAAGCGGAAATCCACTCCCCTCTTCTCCCTTTTTACACTTGACGTCTGGCAACCAGTGGCCAACCGCCACTGTCGCCATGCCTGCATAGTTTCTGCTTCCCACAAGGAGGCTGCTATGCGTTTTATCTCAATCAAACCGGCTGCGGATCGCGCGGTCGCAACAGGTTCTGTTGCAACCCGGGCTCACCCCCTGCTGAGCAAGCTGGGGCGCGGCATGTTGCCACGCTGGCTGGGCGGCAAACCGCGCCAGCACCACTATAGGCTGCAGATCCGCTGCGAGGATCGCGCCGATATGGAGCAGGTGCTGGATATGGTGAACCACACCCTGCAACCGGCGGGGCTGCAACCGATGCAATCGATGAAGCCGGGTCGCGGCGGCGGGCGAGAGCTGGTGCTCAACCTGCAGTGCACCCCGCCCCAGCGACGCTATCTGGTTCAGTTTGTTCATCAGGTCGGAGTAGCACATCCGGTGCGCTGGCAACTGCGCCCGCGCATCGACTGCGATCCCGAGCTCAACTGACCGCTCATCTGCGTTAACCACAGTGAAAGGGGCCAGCCACGCTGGCCCTGCTTGTTGCGTCCTCTCCGAGCGTCAGGGCATCTGATGATGCTCGCTCCCCGGGACGCCGCGTTTTTGTTTTTCTGCTGGCCATCCGCGCAATCATCCCCTGATCCATCTGCCTCCCGGCGTTTCATCATGGATTGCACCAAACCAGCGCTCATCAGAAGGAGTACGCCATGAAGATGTGGCAACAAATTGACATGATCTCCCTGCTCGACACCCTGGCCAGCCTGCTGCTCGCCTTTGTGCTTGGCAGTCTGGTCGGGCTGGAGCGCCAGTACCGCCAACGTACCGCGGGCCTGCGCACCAACGTGCTGGTCGCCGTAGGGGCCGCCCTGTTCGTCAGTCTGGCCCAGCGTATCTATGACCTGCACGGCGGCAACTACAACGTGGTCCATGTGGTGGCCTATATCGTCTCCGGCATCGGCTTTCTCGGTGCCGGCGTCATCATGCGCGAATCGGGCAATATCCGCGGCATCAACACTGCCGCCACCCTCTGGGGTGTCGCTGCTGTCGGCGCCGCCTGTGGCGCCGGGCTCGCCATGGAGGCAATTCTGGGCGCCCTGTTCGTGCTGGCCGCCAACACCCTGCTGCGACCGCTGGTCAACCAGATCAACCGCCGCCCGGTGGACAATACCGACACCGAAGTGACCTACAAGGTGACGGCCCTGACCCAGCGCGAGCATCAAAAAGAGGTGCTGCACTGGCTCGAGGAGATGCTGGAGCAGGCCAACTACCCCCTGAGCGAACTCGATATCGAGCCGTTTGGCGCGGGGGATCTGGAGATCTCGGCGGTGCTGCTGGCTACCTCCATCGATGGCGACGAGCTGGATGCCCTGATGCAAAAGCTGGCCATCCACCCCCATATCAAGCAGGTGTTCTGGCGCACCAGTACCACCGACTGAGCTGCCTGTCAGAGGAACGAACCATCCGCCCACAGCAAAAAGCCCCGCCAGCAATGGCGGGGCTTTCTCATATGGATGGGCGAAGAGTGGCTAACGGCGGCTGCGCCAGCGCACCCTGGGGGTGATCACCTGGGCAGTCTGTGCGGGAGGTTTGCCCGCAATCAGTTGCTGCATCAGCTCGAAAGCGGCGAGGGCCAGCGCCGGACAATCCTGTGCCACCGAGTCGATGCGCATGGGAATGCAGTCAAGCAGGTCGTGATCGTCGAAGGTACACAGGCGCATGCCTGTCTCCATCAACCCCGCCTCGTTGAGGTAGCGCAGTACCCCTTCCAGCAGGGTAAAGGAGGCGGTAAAGAGCCCCTTGGGGGGGGCTCCCAGCTCAGCCACCAGCTCGGCCATCAGCTGATAACCGGAGCTCGGCTGATAGTCGCGATGGCGCACCCGGGCGGCATCGGCTTCAAAACCGGCGCGATGGAGCCCCAGCTCATAGCCCGCCAGCCGGTGACGGCTGGGGGAGAGATCCAGCAAACCGCCGAAGTAGTAGATCTGCTCGCCGCACTCGCTGGCCATATCCCGCACCAGCTCGGCGGTAGCCTTGCAGGCATCGGAGATCACCATGGGCAGGCGTGACTCGCCGATATGGCGGTCGAGCTGCACCACCGGCAAGCGGTCGTGAATGCGGGCATAGATGTCATCGCTGTGGCCGCTGGAGGCGACAATCAGCCCATCCACCTGACGGCTGATGAGGTTGTCCACCACCCGCTGCTCGAGGGCGGGATCATCCTCGGAGCAGGCGATCAGCAGCTGGATGCCCGCCTCCCGGCAGTAGGCCTCGAGGGCACGGGCAATGCGGGCAAAACCGAAGTTGGTGAGATCGGGGATCACCAGCCCCCAGGTGTAGCTGCGGGTCTCGCGCAGGGAGCGGGCGTGAAAGCTCGGCAGGTAGTGACACTCCTCCGCCACCGCCTGAATGCGCTTGCGGGTATCGTCGGCAATCCGGTACTCCGCACTCTTCCCGTTGAGCACCAGACTGGCGGTCGCCTTGGACACCCCCGCCAGTTCGGCGATCTGGGCAATCGTGATCCGTTTCTTCTTCTCCACCTGGCCTCCCGGCTGACTAGAACCGGGCTATTGTACTAGGCACGCCGACAGCGGCCAGTGATTGAGGCAAATTTTGCAGCCATCATCGCCGTTACCTGATGAAAGTTGCGGCTTGTCCCCGGGAAAATAGCGCGCCGACAGGCTGTGGCGACCCTCATCGATGAAGCACTCCAGACTGGAGCGATCGCATAGCACGGTGATCCGCCCGCCAGCCCATGGGCTGCTGCGGGTCTCCCACGCTCCGCTCTGCCAGTTCTGGCGCCGCAAGGTGATGCGCCCCGGCTGCCAGCACAGCTCGGCCACGGCACCGAACCAGAGGCTCCCCTCACCGCAGAGATCCAGATCGAGCCAGGCCGAGTCGATGGCCAGACCCGGAAATTCGCCGAGCGTCCCCTCGAAGCGGGTCAACTCTCCCTTCAATGCCGCAAGCTCCGCCACCGGCCGCTGGCAGAGCCACTCATCCTGCCAGAACAGCTCCCGCGGGCAGCTCATCTGGTGAATCCAGCCGTGAGCGACCGTAGGCTGGCTCATCTCGTTCTCTTCCGGCAGACCCAGCCAGCCAAACAGCAAGCGCCGACCCTGGCTATCCAGAGTGGTCTGAGGGGCATAGAACTCGAAGCCCCGATCCAGCTCGTGAAAAGCCCCGTGCTCGAAGCGCTCGCCGTCGAAGTTGCCCGCCAGCCAGCCGCACTGGTAGAGGTTGCGATAATCCTCGCCTGCCGGGGCAATCCCCTGCGGGCAGCTGATCAGCACATGGCGCTCCCGAAGCGGGAAGAGATCCGGGCACTCCCACATATAGCCAAACTCACCCAGCCCCCCTCGCCCGCTACCGGCGATGGGGCCCACCCGCTGCCAGCTTTGCAGGGTCTCGCCGCGATAGAGCAGCACTTCGCCCTTGTCATCCAGGGTGCGGGCCCCCAGCACCATCAGCCACTGCTGGCCGTCGTGCCACACCTTGGGGTCGCGCACGTGGCCGCTGTAGCCTTCGGGCAGATCCAGCACAGGCCCCAGCTTGGCAAAACCGCCCTCACCGTCGGCGCGGGCCAGACACTGATAGGCGGTGCGGCTGCCATCCGGGTATTTGACATTGCCGGTGTAGATGAGGGTCAAACGCCCCTGCTCGTCGCTCACCGCAGAGCCCGAATAGCAGCCGTGGCTCTCATAGGCTTCGGTGGGCAACAGCGCCACCGGCTCGTGCTGCCAATGCAGCAGATCGGTGGAGGTGACATGCCCCCAGCCCTTGTTGCGGTGCTCGCAGCCAAGCGGGTTCCACTGGTAGAAGAGGTGGTAGCGCCCGTCGTGCTCGATAAAGCCGTTGGGATCGTTAAGCAGCCCCACCGGGGCTGCCAGATGCCAGCGGGGCCGATGGGGATCGGCCGCCGCCTTGAGCTGTCCGGCCAGCAACGACCGGACAATCTGGTTGAGAAGATCGCTTTCCTTCATCACTCCACCTTGTACTTGAGCAGGTAGGAAGCGGCGAAAGCGGCGCCAAAGGCGATCACCAGCCCGATGATGTAATGAATAAGGCTCATGGGCTGGACGATGGCCATGCCGGGAATACCGGTCAGCCCCACCGCCGTCATCCCCACCTTGGCCGCCACCACGTAGGCGCCGCCGCAGGCCCCGCCAAAAAGACCGGCGAGGAAGGGTTTGATATAGCGCAGGTTGACGCCAAAGATCGCCGCTTCCGTGATACCCAGCAGGCAGGACATGGCCGCCGGCACGGTAATGGCCTTGATCTTCACATCGCGGGTCTTGAAATAGACCGCGAGGCAAGCCCCGCCCTGCGCCACGTTGGCCATGGCCCAGATGGGCAGCAGGAAGTTGACGCCAATTTGCGGATTGGCCAGCAACCCCGCCTCGATGGCATGGAAGCTGTGGTGAATGCCGGTGATAACGATAAGCGAGTAAGTGCCGCCAAATACCAGCCCCGCCAGCCAGCCCGCCTGCTCATAGAGGGCGCTCAGACCGAACGAGATGCCATCCCCCAACACCCGACCCGCCGGGCCGATAAAGAGCAGCGCCACGAAGCCGGTGATGATGACGGTGAGAAACGGCGTGAGGATCAGATCCAGCGCATCCGGAATGCGCTTGCGCAGCTGTTTCTCCAGATGGGACATAAACCAGACCGCCAAGAGCACCGGGAAGACAGTGCCCTGATAGCCGATCATGGCGACATCGAGCCCGAAGAAGTCCATAGTCTTGAAGCCACCGGCCACGCCCCAGGCGTTGGTCAGCGCCGGGTGGGTGAGGATGCCGCCGAGGGTCGCCCCGAGGTACGGATTGCCGCCAAACTCCCGCGCCGCCGTAAAGCCGATGAGGATCGGCAGTATGATAAAGGCCGCCGAGCTGAACATGTCGAGCATCACAAACAGGGCGCTGTCGGCATTGACCCAACCGTAGGTGCGCACCATGCCGAGCAGCCCCATCAGCAAGCCCGAGGCGACGATGGCCGGAATGATCGGCACGAAGATGTTAGAGAGGGTTCGCGCCAACCGCTGGGCCACGTTGAGCTTGGCCGCCGCCATGTCGGTCAGCTCCGCCTTGCTGGCGGTGCCGGTACCGGTCAGCGCCACAAACTCGGCATACACCTTGTTGACCAGACCGGTGCCGAAGATCACCTGAATTTGGCCCGCGTTGCTAAAGCACCCCTTGACCCCCTCCAGCTTGTCGATGGCGGCCTTGTTTACCTTGCTGTCATCGGCCAGCACCAACCGCAGCCGGGTAGCGCAGTGGGCAGCGCTGACGATATTCTCCTTGCCCCCGAGCAGGGGCACCAGATCCTTGGCTATCGCACTGATATTCATATTCTTCCTCTTATGACCCGCCACGCTGGCGGGCCCTTGTCACATGAGAGTAGGGGCTGTCGAGCCGGGCTTCTAGCCGCAGCTCAACAGCCGCTTGCGCTTGATCGCAAAAAAACATCCAGTTCGGAGCGGGTCGGCAGCGCCGTCATCGCCCCCTTGGCGGTGGTGGCGAGCGCCCCGCAGCCGTGAGCCTGAGCCAGAATGGCGGGCAACTCGGCCAGCGTCGGCAGCGACGAGCGCCCGGCCAGCGCCGCCAGCAGCCCGGCGACGAAGGCATCCCCCGCCCCCGTGGTGTCGATGGGCGTCACTTTCTGCCCCACCCACTCCAGCAACTCGCCACCCAAACGGGCCACCACCCCGGCCGCGCCCCGGGTCACCAGCACCAGCGCCGGGCCAGAGAGAGTTGCAAGCCCAGCGACCAGTTCATCCTCGCCACTCAGCAGTTGCAGCTCCTCGATGGATAGCTTGACCACATCCGCCTGTGCAATTGCCTGACGCACCAGCGGCAGTATCTCGGCGGGGTTGCCCCACACCTCGGGGCGCAGGTTGGGGTCGAAACAGACCCACCCTCCTGCCGCCTTGATAGCCGCCATGGCCTGCAGGCAGCTGGTGCGTACCGGCTCGTTGGCGAGCGCGATGGAGCAGGTGAGCAACCACTGATCGGCATCGAAGCGGGGCAACTCATCCGGGGTGAGGAACTGGTCGGCACTGGGGCGCACCATAAAGGTGAAGCTGCGCTCCCCCTCGTCATCCAGTTCTACCAGCACGGTAGAGGTGCTATGGTCAGGATCGAGCCACAGTGCACCGATATCCACCCCCTCCCCGCTCAGGGTGTCGGCCATAAAGCGGCCGAACGGGTCAGCACCAACCCGGCCGATAAAGGCCGCATCGCCACCCAGCCGTGCCACGCCAACCGCCACATTGGCGGGCGCACCACCCGGACACTTGAGGTAGTGCAACGCCCCTTCCGGGATCAAGTCCACCACCGCATCCCCCATTACCCACACACGATTCGTCACCTTGCTACTCCACTGCTGCATCGGATCCACGGTCAAACCCGAACTCTGTTCTGTTGGCTGTCATTATTAGCTAAACCGTTTTAGCCAACCAACAGATCTCGGCACCGGCTGCCATTTTTGTGATCGGGATAACGAACTAGAACCAGGTTTCCATCTGTACGCCAAAGTTCCACTCGCCACCGGCGGTGAAGTTGCTCTGGCCCATGGCATCGTCGCTAGCGTAGTTGTCGAGCTCGGAGGACCAGTCCATCCAGCTGGCGAACACCCTCAGTTCGGGACGTTCGAAGAAACCGGCGGTCTGCGCCTTGAAGGTGGGGGCGAAGGTGAGCTTGGTGAAGTTGCCGTTCACCGCCTGGCGTCCCTTGTAACCCTTGGGATCGAGATCCATGTACTGCCAGGCCGCCTCGTAAACCAGCTCGACGTTCTGGCTCAGCACCTGCGCCACCCGGGTATTGAAGGTAAGCCAGCGGTACTCGTCTCCTTTCACGTAGCGATCCTGACTCTGCTCGGCCAGCAGGGCCGGGGCAAAACGCCAGCGCGAGTTGAGATCGGTGGCGCCAAACACGGCGACCCGCACTGCATCGGCGTCCGGCAGCAGCTCGCTGTCAGAGCCCAGCCCCTTGACCTCGGCCCCCAGCCCATGACCATACAACACCGCCGCCTTGGCAAACCCTGGGTTGATGCCAAAGAAGCTCTCGCCGTGGTAGGCCAACAGGGTGTGTGCCCCCTTGTCCGCCGCCTCGCTGCCCGTCCCCTTGTCATTGATGCGGGCGTCATTGTCCTTGGCCGAGAGGCCGTTCACCATCCACTGCCAGTTGCCGACGCGGTTGTTCATGGTGAGGATGTAGCTCTCGATATCGGAGAGACCGCTGGCGCTGATGTCGCCGTAATCGCGGCCATAGAGGGAGAAGTTGGCCTTCCAGCTGTCGGCGAGCTGCACGTCGTAAACGCCGCCGCCGGTACCGGCCAGGAACACCACGTCGGAATCGAGCCAGTGGATGTCGAAGTTGTCCCGATCAAAGCGCTTGCCCGCCCACAGCACCGCATTCTTGAAGGGGCCGTCGAAGCTCGCCAGATTGCCGATCTCGGCAAACACCTGACGGGTATTGAGGCTCGAATCGCTGGCGGTCCAGTCGTTGCTGGTCTCAACCCCGTCTGCCAGCATCAGCTTGTAGCGAGCCCAGCTGCCATCCTCGAAGGTCTGGGTTTTCAGCAGGTTAGCCTCCATGTAGGTGTCATCTTCGTTGCCAAGGCGACCGACGGCCCCGCCCACCGAACCGGCTGGCGTGATGTAGGGGCCGCCGCGCCCACCGTTGCCATTGCGGTTTACCAACAGGCCCGAGCGGGCATAGCCGTGAAACTCGAAGCCCTGGGCACCTGCTGTCTTCTCATCCACCTGCTGACTGCGGTTGTCGGCCGCCTGCGCCTGCTCACTCGCCGTGCTCGCCTTCACTTCCGCCTGACTGGCACGGCTCTCTGCTGCCTCGGCTCTCGCTTCAGCCGCCTGTACCCGCGCCTCCAGCGCCGCCAGTCTGGCCTCGACACTCTCACCTGCAACACTCGCCTGCGCCGCCCACAGCGGACTGCTCATCCCCAATCCCAGCGCTACCGCCAGCGCCAACTTGCTCTTGAACATCATCATCTTCCTCACCTGTCATCTATGGCCCAAATGGGCGCAGTTGTTATCGACAGCTAGAGCATAGCTAAACCGCTTTAGCCAGCTCAATACGACAACTAAACCGTTTCAGCAACAGTGTGAGCGGGATAACATTTGTACAGCAGGAATTGGCGGGAGTTGTGAGGAGGATCCCTCATCAGGATCCACTCAATAGGGCGGTTCCTGGCTAAACGGCGGGCAAAAAAAGAGCCGGCACAAGGCCGGCTCTGTTTATTCGGGTCGCTGAAATCAGCTGGTCAGATCGTCGAAGAAGCGTTTCACCCCTTCGAAGAAGCCTTCCGATTTCGGCTTGTGGGTCTTGGCAGCGGCACCGCTGAAGGATTCGTCCAGCTGGCGCAGCAGCTCTTTCTGCTGCTCGGTGAGGTTGACCGGCGTCTCGATCACCACCTTGCACATCAGATCCCCTACCTGGCCGGAGCGTACTGACTTCACGCCCTTGCCGCGCATGCGGAACATCTTGCCGGTCTGGGTCTCCGGAGTGACCTTGAGCTTGACGCGGCCATCCAGGGTCGGTACTTCAATCTCGCCACCCAGCGCAGCTGCGGTGAAGCTGATGGGCACTTCGCAGTAGAGGTTGTTGCCGTCACGCACGAAGATCTCGTGCTCTTTGACGTGCACCTGTACGTAGAGATCCCCTGCCGGAGCTCCTGCTTCCCCCGCTTCCCCTTCGCCGGAGAGACGGATGCGATCGCCAGTATCGACGCCCGCCGGAATTTTCACCGACAGGGTCTTGGTGCGCTGGTAGCGACCTTCACCGTGACACTTGCGGCACGGATCCTTGATGATCTTGCCGCGGCCGTGACAGTGCGGACATGCCTGCTGCACCGCGAAAAAGCCCTGACGCATCTGCACCTGGCCGGAGCCGTGGCAGGTCGGGCAGGTCTGGGCACTGCTGCCGGTGTGGGCACCGGAGCCGTTACAGACTTCGCAGTGAACCAGAGTCGGCACCTTGATCTCCTTGGAGACCCCGCGTACCGCCTCTTCCAGCGTCAGCTCCATGGTGTAACGCAGGTCGGAGCCACGGGCCGGGCCACGACGGGCACCACCACGGCCACCGCCGAAGATGTCACCGAATACGTCACCAAACATGTCGGCGAAGTCGGCACCGCCGCCAAAGCCACCGTGGCCACCGCCACCCTGGCTCGGGTCGACACCGGCATGGCCGTACTGGTCGTAACGGGCACGCAGGTTGGCATCGGTCAGGACCTCGTAGGCTTCCTTGACCTCTTTGAACTTCTCTTCGGATGCGGCATCACCCTGGTTACGATCCGGGTGATACTTCATGGCCAGGCGCTTGTACGCCTTCTTGATCTCCCGATCGTCGGCATCTTTCGCCACACCCAGTACTTCGTAGAAATCGCGCTTCGACATACTCATCCTGTGGTTACGCAGACGGGCGTTGGTTACCCAACGCCCGTGAATTCATTGACCAAGCCGATGGGCGAAGCGGACTCCGCCCATCTGGGTAGGGCTTACTTCTTGTCGTCTTTCACTTCTTCGAACTCGGCGTCGACTACGTCGTCGTCAGCCTTGGCAGAAGAGGAGGACTGACCGGCATCAGCACCGGCTGCACCCTGGGCCTGAGCCTGCTGCTGGGCAATTTCCATCAGCTTCTGGGACGCTTCCAGCAGAGCCTGCTGTTTGGCTTCGATAGCAGCCTTGTCGTCACCCTTGATGGCCGCTTCCAGCTCGCTCAGAGCGGCTTCGATCTTGGTCTTGTCGTCGGCAGGCAGGGCTTCACCGGCTTCGGTGATCTGCTTGCGTACGGAGTGGACCAGACCATCAGCCTGGTTGCGAGCCTGTACCAGCTCTTCAAACTTCTTGTCCTCGGCCGCGTTGGCTTCGGCTTCGCGTACCATGCGCTCGATCTCGTCATCAGACAGACCAGAGGAGGCCTGGATGGTGATCTTCTGCTCTTTGTTGGTCTCTTTGTCTTTCGCAGAGACGTGCAGGATACCGTTGGCATCGATGTCGAAGGTCACTTCGATCTGCGGCAGACCGCGCGGTGCCGGACGGATGCCTTCCAGGTTAAACTGGCCCAGAGACTTGTTGTCGCTGGCGCGCTTGCGCTCACCCTGCAGCACGTGAATGGTCACGGCAGACTGGTTGTCTTCGGCAGTGGAGAACACCTGGGACTTCTTGGTCGGGATAGTGGTGTTCTTCTCGATCAGCGCAGTCATCACGCTGCCCATGGTTTCGATACCCAGGGAGAGCGGGGTAACGTCCAGCAGCAGTACGTCGGTCTTGTCACCGGACAGTACGGCACCCTGGATGGCAGCACCCATGGCCACTGCTTCATCCGGGTTGACGTCTTTACGCGGCTCTTTGCCAAAGAACTCGGCAACGGTCTTCTGAACCAGCGGCATACGGGTCTGGCCACCAACCAGGATCACGTCGTCGATCTCGCCAACTGCCAGACCGGAGTCTTTCAGGGCGACACGAACCGGCTCCAGAGAGTCTTTCACCATATCTTCTACCAGGGATTCCAGCTTGGCGCGGGTCACCTTGATGTTCATGTGCTTCGGACCGGTGGCATCTGCAGTGATGTACGGCAGGTTGACGTCGGTCTGCTGGGCAGAAGAGAGCTCGATCTTGGCTTTCTCGGCGGCATCTTTCAGACGCTGCAGAGCCAGCTGGTCGTTGCGCAGGTCGATGCCCTGCTCACGCTTGAACTCGTCTACCAGATAGTTGATGACGCGGTTGTCGAAGTCTTCACCACCCAGGTGGGTGTTACCGTTGGTCGCCAGTACTTCGAAGGTGGTTTCGCCTTCCACTTCGTCGATCTCGATGATGGAGATATCGAAAGTACCGCCACCCAGGTCATATACGGCAACCTTGCGCTCGCCCTTGACCTTGTTCACGCCGTAAGCGAATGCAGCAGCAGTCGGTTCGTTGATGATGCGTTTTACATCCAGACCGGCGATGCGACCGGCATCCTTGGTAGCCTGACGCTGGGCGTCGTTGAAGTAGGCCGGAACAGTGATAACGGCTTCGGTTACCGGCTCACCCAGGTAGTCTTCAGCGGTCTTCTTCATCTTTTTCAGCACTTCGGCAGAGATCTGCGGCGGTGCCATTTTCTTGCCCTTCACTTCAACCCAGGCGTCGCCGTTGTCAGCTTTGGCGATGGCGTACGGCATGATTTTCAGGTCACGCTGCACTTCTTCATCTTCAAAACGACGACCGATCAGACGCTTGATGGCGAACAGGGTGTTTTTCGGGTTGGTGATGGCCTGACGCTTGGCCGGCTGACCAACCAGGATCTCGCCATCATCGGCATAGGCAATGATGGACGGAGTAGTACGATCGCCTTCTGCGTTCTCGATCACGCGAGCAGTGTCGCCATCCAGAATAGCGACGCAGGAGTTGGTAGTACCCAGGTCAATACCGATGATTTTACCCATTTGACGAATCTCCAAATACTTTGAATAAACTGGCGAGGAACTCGCCTTAATGCGTTAACGGCTAGGTGGGGGCAGCCAATCTGGCTTTCAAGCTCCCGGCATCAAATTTTTTGTGCCGCCGCGGCCTTGCTACCTATATGGGGTCGCCGGACGCAGCTTCAAGCCCCAACCCTAAAAAACCACACCCTTTGTCATGGTTGCGCGGTCACGTTGAGCCGTAAAACCGGGCAAGATGAACAGGTGCTGCACTGCGAAACAAAAAGCCCGCCACAGGGCGGGCTCGGGCACCCACAGCCAATCAGTCGACCGCTTTGGCGATCATCACCATGGCAGGACGGATCACCCGACCGTTGAGGTCATAGCCCTTCTGCATCACTGCGATGACAGTGTTCGGGGCCACATCGGCACTCGGTACCATGCTCATCGCCTGATGGGCATTGGGGTCAAACGGCTGGTTGATCGGGTCGAGCGCCACCAGACCAAACTTGGCCACGCCGCTCTGCATGGATTTCAGGGTCAGCTCGACACCTTCGATCATTGGCTTGAGGGCTTCGTTCTCCTTGTCGGCCAGTTCGATGGCACGCTCAAGGTTGTCCAGCACCGGCAGCAGTTCATTGGCGAACTTCTCCAGCGCGAATTTGTGCGCCTTCTCCACATCCAGCTCGGTACGACGGCGCAGATTCTCCATCTCGGCGGCGGTACGCAGGGCGCGTTCACGCTCTTCCGCCGCTTTTTGGATGGCGGTTTCCAGCTGCGCTTCCAGTTCGGCAATGCGGGCCTGCTCGGCTGTCACTTCACTGTCTACATCGGTCGGCTCGACTGGCTGGGCTTCCACTTGCTCCATCGCTTCAACCTTTTGCTCTTCGTGGTTCATGACATCTCCAATTCCGGGGTTACTTATGAGGGCCCTGACGTCTGGTTGAGCGACCGGACGACAACAGACCGACTATGTTGGCGCTATTATGGGGATGCATCCCCGGCTTTCAAGGGGTAAAGGGCAATCTGGGTTGCTGAATAGCCGCAACCGTCGGTTTATCCGGGTTGCCGCTCACCGTTTAACCAGTAGCCTCAAGGGGATAGCCAGCCCCGTCACACGGGGGAGCGTCACAAGCGGAGCAAAGCACTGTATACTGGCCCGCAATACCCATCCCAGATCTGACTGACTATGGATTCTCCGTTCAAAACCATCGCCCTGATTGGCAAACCCCACCATGAGGGGGCCAACCAGACGCTGACCGGCCTGCATCAATACCTGACCGCCCGCGGCTTTCGGGTACTGGTGGAGAGCCGGGTCGCCCAGACCCTGAGCATCCTCGATGAAAACGTGATGGATCTGGTTCAACTGGGCCAGCAGGCCGATCTCGCCATCGTGGTCGGCGGTGACGGCAACATGCTGGGGGCGGCACGGGTGCTGTCACGCTTCGATGTGGCGGTGATCGGGGTCAACCGGGGTAACCTCGGCTTTCTGACCGACCTCTCGCCGCAGGATTACCTGCTGCCGCTGGAGCAGGTGCTCTCCGGCCACTACAAGAGCGAACACCGCTTCCTGCTGGAGGCCTCGGTCTATCGCCACGGCGAGCGCAAGTCGAGCAATCTTGCGGTCAACGAGGCGGTGCTGCACCCGGGCAAGATCGCCCACATGATCGAGTTCGAGGTCTATATCGATGGCAGCTTTATGTATAGCCAGCGTTCGGACGGCATCATAGTCGCCACCCCGACCGGATCCACCGCCTACTCACTGTCGGCAGGTGGCGCCATCCTCACCCCCAAGCTCAACGCCATCACACTGGTGCCCATGTTCCCGCACACCCTCAGCAGTCGCCCCATCGTGCTCGATGCCGACAGCGAAGTACGGCTGCTGGTCTCGCCGGATAATCAGGACGATGCCATGCAGGTGAGCTGTGACGGTCAGGTAACCCTGGCGGTCCACCCGGGGGACGAGATCCTGATCAAGAAGAGTCACCACCAGCTTCATCTGGTGCATCCCCTCGACTACAGCTACTTCCACGTGCTGCGCAACAAGCTCGGCTGGGGCAGCAAGCTGTTTTAATCGGCGCTGACCGATAACGGCATTGCCAGAGAGGGCGCCTGAATTGGCGCCCTTCTCTTTTCTGTCGTGGCAACGTCCCCTGCACTCTCATATCCGTACCGCGTCCCAATAGTCAGTACCGCATTCTCATAGCCATGGCGCACTGGCGCGGCTTTCCTGTGTTAAAAATGGCGGCGCCCTCTTTACTGTATATAAGACCAGTATATACTGGATGCATACACAGTAATGTTGACCTATACAGGATGAGACCATGCTGACCCAGCTGACCGTCAACAACTTCGCCATCGTCAAGTTTCTCGAACTCGATCTGCAACCGGGCATGACCTGCATCACAGGTGAGACCGGCGCCGGTAAATCCATCGCCATCGACGCTCTCGGTCTCTGCCTCGGAGAGCGGGCCGAAGCCGGCATGGTGCGACCCGATAGCGACAAAAGCGAGGTCAGCGCCCGCTTCCTGCTAGACAACAACCCGGCCGCCCGCGCCTGGCTCGCCACCAACGAACTGGAAAACGAAGGTGAGTGTATCGTCCGGCGAGTCATCTCCGCCGAGGGGCGCTCACGCAGCTATATCAACGGCGTGCCCGTCCCTCTCACCCAGCTCAAGAATCTGGGCCAGCTGCTGGTCAACGTCCATGGTCAGCATGCCCACCAGATGCTGCTCAAACCCGACTACCAGCTCGCCCTGCTCGACGGTTATGCCGGTCACCATCTGCTGCTCGACGAGGTGCGCCAGCACTATCAGCAGTGGCGCCAACTGCAAAACGAGCTGAACCGGCTCAAAGCCGAGCAGCAGCAGCGGGAAGCCCGCCGCCAGCTGATCGAGTATCAGGTGCAAGAGCTGGACGAATTTGCCCTGCAGCCGGGGGAGTTTGAAGAAATAGAAGAGGAGCATCAGCGTCTCGCCAACGGCACAGAACTGATGCAAGAGTGCGGGGCTTGCCTCGACCTGCTCTATGACAACGAAGAGACCACTATCGCTGGGCTGCTGCAATCAGCCGTCGATCGGGCCGAGGGGCTGGTCAGCATGGACAGCCGCCTCACCCCGGTACTGGAGATGCTGAACGAAGCACTGATCGGGGTGCAGGAGAGCCACAGCGAGCTGCGCAGCTATCTCGATCGGCTGGAGCTGGATCCCGAGCGGTTCAACGAGCTGGAAGCTCGCCTCTCCAAGGCGATCAATCTGGCCCGCAAGCACCACGTCAAACCAGCAGATCTGGCTCAGTACCATCAGGAGCTGGCCTCTGATCTTGCTCGCCTCAACTCCGATGAAGAACGGTTAGAGGGGATGGAAGATGAGCTGGCCGAGGCCCGTCAGGCTTTTGTCCAGGCCGCCGAAGCCCTGAGTCAGAGCCGTCAGCGTTACGCCCAGGAGCTGGGCGCCAAGGTAACCAGCAGCATGCACGAACTGGCGATGCCCGATGGCCGCTTTGCCATCGAGGTGCGCCCCGATGCCCAGAGCAGCCTCTCTCCGCTGGGTATAGATCGGGTGGAATTTATGGTCACCACCAACCCGGGCCAACCCATTCAGCCGCTTGGCAAGGTGGCCTCAGGCGGTGAACTGTCACGTATCAGCCTCGCCATCGTGGTGATCAGCGCCCGCAAGGTCTCCACCCCGACCCTGATTTTCGACGAAGTGGATGTGGGGATCAGCGGCCCGACTGCCGCCGTGGTGGGTCGTCTGCTGCGCCAGCTCGGCGAGTCCACTCAGGTGATGGTGGTCACTCACTTGCCTCAGGTGGCAGGCAACGGCCACCAGCATATGGTGGTGAGCAAGCATACCGATGGCAAAACCACCGAAACCCAAATGAGTGCCCTTGATGAGGCTGCCCGTCTCAATGAGCTGGCACGCCTGCTCGGTGGTGACCAGATCACTGACAACACCTTGGCCAACGCCCGCGAGCTGCTGCGTCGTTGAATCTGGCAATAAAGCCGATTTGCAGCGATAGCGACTGACAGAGCAGACCGAACATGCTGACTGCGCAGGCCATGGCCTGCACAGTCAGCAATAGCCAATAGCCTACTGTGAGCACCGAACTCGCGTCAGGATTACCGACTCAGATCAATAAAATGGCGAGTTAGGCGAAGCTGGCAGCAACATGGGCGTGGATCCGGTTGCCTTCATGTGGCGGATTTCGCATAGTGTTGCCCCCCTTTATGGGTATCCAATTGTGAGGCTTTGTCTATGATCCACGTTTTTGGTCACAAGAATCCTGATAGCGACAGTATCTGCAGTGCGCTGGTTATCACCGACTGGCTCAATGGCCAGGGCCGTCAGGCCACCCCATGGCGTCTGGGTGACCTGCGCACCGAAACCCGTTTTATTCTGGAGCAGGCTGGCGTCAGCGAACCCGAGTTGCTGACCAAAGATCTGACCGGTGAAGATGTCTGGCTGGTGGATTTCAGTGATCTGGAACAGGGCCCTGCCACACTGGCACAAGCCAATGTACTGGGCCTGGTGGATCACCACCGTCTCGGTACCCTGGTCACCCAGTCTCCGCTGGATGCCTGGATCCGGGCCGTCGGCTGCACCTGCACCATCGCCTTCGATCTGCTGAGCCAGCAAGGCACCGTAACCCGCAGCCAGGCTCGCCTGATGCTGGGCGCCATCATGAGCGACACCCTCTGTCTCACCTCGCCGACCACCACCGAGCAGGACAAGATCGCTTGTGAGCGTTTGGCACCGCTGGCAGAAGTATCGCTGGCCGAATTCGGCCAACAGTTGCTGATGGCGAAAACCGACCTGAGCGGCCTGACTCCGGCTCAACTGCTGCAGCAGGATGAGAAGGCATTCCAGGCGGAAGGTTGCAACTTCATCATGAGCCAGATCGAAGTGGGCAGCGAACAGCAGCTGGCCGAGCACCTGCCAGCCCTGCAGCAGGAGATGGCCCAGCGCGTGACGAGCGAAGGGCTCGACTTCTTCGTGCTGATGGTGACTGACCTGACGGCCGCAGCCAGCCGTATCTACTTTACGGAACACGCTAAAGTACCGGCAGAGTCCAGCTACCACCCGGGCTTTGTCAGCCGCAAGAAGCAGGGTCTGCCCTGGGTAATGGATCTGCTGGCCAAGGCCTGATCCTCCCTCGCCATCACCTATTCCAAAGCCCTGCCTCTGCGCAGGGCTTTTTCATCGCCACCGCCAGCCGCACTCCCCATCCTCTTGCTGATCATCTTGCTCACCCCTCCGGTCTCTCACGTACGCCTTCCACTGCTTATTGATAGTTAACGTCATAACTTTGCTTACATATTTGCGGCTGTTATTTATCAGGGCTTTGCTGCAGGATAATCGCCGCGCACAACCTTTTCCGTTTCCATTCAGGTGATCGATGAACATAACCCCCAAGCAGAGAACCCTGGCCATCACCATGCTGATCGCCGTGGTGCTCCTCGGCTGGCTGCTCTGGCCCAGTCAACCACCCAAGGCGATGCTGACCGCTCAGGTGACCCGCGAGGATATTGCCCAGACCGTGCTGGCCAGTGGCGTGTTGCAGGCCGTGGAGCAGGTGGATGTGGGGGCCCAGGTCTCCGGTCAGGTTACCAAGCTGGCCGTAGAGGCCGGTGATCAGGTCAAGCAGGGAGACCTGCTGGCCGAGATCGATCCCCTGATTGCCCAGAACAACCTCAAGACGGCCGAGGCGGAACTTGCCAGCAACCGCGCCCAGCTCAAGATCAAGCAAGCACAACTCAAACAGAACGAGCTCGCCTGGCGGCGCCAGCAACAGATGTTCAAGCAGGAGGCGAGCTCACGGGCCGATCTGGAGAGTGCCGAGGCACTGCTGGCGGTCACCCGCGCCGAACTGCAAAACAGCCAAGCCAATATCGACAATGCCCTGATCAAGGTTGATCGGGCCAAGACCGAACTGGGCTACACCAAGATCCTGGCGCCGATGGATGGCACCGTCATCAGCATTGTGACCCGTCAGGGCCAGACCCTGGCGGCCAGCCAGACGGTGCCGACCGTGCTCAAGCTGGCCAACCTCGAGACCATGACGGTCAAGGCGCAGATCTCCGAAGCTGATGTCACCAAGGTCAAAGCCGGCATGCCGGTCTACTTCACCCTGATCGGCGATCCGGATACCCGCTATCAGGGTACGCTTCGCGCCGTGGAGTTAGCGCCCACCAACATCAACGATCAGGCCACCACAGGTACCACCACCAGCAATGCGGCTGTCTACTACTACGCCCTGTTCGATGTACCCAATCCCGCTCATACCCTGCGGGTAGCAATGACCACCCAGGTGACCATAGTGCTCGGCGAGCGCAAGCAGGTGCTCACTGTGCCGCAAACCGCCCTCGGCAAGTCGTTGGGTGACAACGAGTATGAAGTCACCGTGATCAAGGAAGATGAGACGACCGAAACCCGCCATATCAAGACCGGTATGAAGGATGAGATCCGCATTGAGGTGATCAGCGGGCTGAGCGAGAAGGAGGAGGTGCAGCTCAATCACGGAGCCCCCGCCGACAATGATGAGATGGCGGTGATGCTATGAGTGAGCCCCTGAACCAGCTGCCGTTGATCCAGCTGAAAGGGGTCGAGCGACGCTACCAGAGCGGCGACAGCGAAGTCACCGTGCTCCACCCTCTTGACCTCACCATCACGGCAGGAGAGATGATCGCCATTGTCGGCGCGTCCGGCTCTGGCAAGTCGACCCTGATGAACCTGTTGGGTTGTCTCGATAGCCCAAGCAGCGGCCAGTATCTGTTTCGCGGTCAGGACACCGCGACAATGGATGCGTTGGCGCTGGCCCGACTACGCTGCCACCACTTCGGCTTTATCTTTCAGCGCTACCACCTGCTGCCCCACCTCGATGCCGCCGCCAACGTGGAGATCCCCGCCGTCTATGCCGGCACCAGCCGCCCGGATCGCCAGGCGCGCGCACGTCAGCTACTGAACAGACTGGGGCTGGCCGATCGCAGCCACCATACCCCGGGTCAGCTCTCCGGCGGTCAGCAGCAGCGGGTCAGTATCGCCCGGGCGCTGGCCAATGGCGGCGAAGTGATCCTCGCCGATGAACCGACCGGCGCACTGGATAGCCAGAGCGGCAAGGAGGTGATGGCGATCCTCAAGGAGCTGCACGCTCAAGGCCATACCATCATTCTGGTCACCCACGATATGAACGTGGCCAGCCATGCCGACCGGATCATCACTCTCAAGGATGGTCGGATTGAACAAGATAGCGGCCCCTGCCAAACGACCGTGTTGGCTCCAGCCACCGCTGTAGCCCCTCAAAAAATAGCGCCCACTAAAGGCGCCATGGGTCACGACTGGGATCGTTATCGGGAAGCGGGACGGATGGCGATACATGCCATGCTCGCCCACCGGATGCGCACCTTCCTCACCATGCTCGGCATCATCATCGGCATCGCCGCCGTGGTGAGCGTGGTCGCTCTTGGCCAGGGGGCGCGCGCCAAGGTGATCGACCAGATCAATGCGATGGGCACCAACACCATCGAAATCTTCCCGGGTAAAGGATGGGGCGATGAGAAGATGGCCAGCATCCAGACCCTCAACAAGGGGGATCTCGATGCCCTGCTGGGGCAGCCCTATCTTGCGGGCGCCAGCCCCGAGATCGGCAGCTCCGGCCAGTTGCGCTATCGCAACAAGACCAACAGCGGCAACGTGACCGGGGTCGGTAACGACTATTTCAAGGTAAAGGGGATGACGCTGGTCAGTGGTCGCTTACTGGAGTGGCTAGATATCCAACAGCGTGCTGCCGTTGCCGTGGTGGACAAAAAGAGCATCACCAGCCTGCTTGGCAAGGAGGAGCCGGTCGGCAAGGTGGTACTGGTCGGCACCTTGCCGGTGCGGATTGTCGGTGTGGTTTCGCAGGAGACCGGCTTCGGCCCCACCAGCCAGTCGGTCAATATCTGGCTGCCCTACAGCGCGGTGATGAGTCGCCTCATCTCGCAGCACCACTTCAGCCAGATCACCATCCGGGTCAAAGACGGGGTACAACCGGCACTTGCCGAGCAGGCGGTGATCGAGCTGATCACCAAGCGCCACGGGGTGAAGGATTTCTTCACCTTCAGCAGCGACAGCATCATCAAATCGGTGGAGAAAACCACCGCCACCATGACCCTGATGGTCTCGGCCATTGCGGTGATCTCGCTGATCGTCGGCGGGGTGGGCGTGATGAACATCATGCTGGTGTCGGTGGTGGAGCGCACCCGCGAGATCGGCATTCGCATGGCCGTGGGCGCCCGCCAGTCAGATATTTTGCAGCAATTCCTGATTGAAGCTGTGATGGTGAGCCTGCTGGGGGGGATCTTCGGCGTCGGCCTCTCGCTCGGTATTGGCGCGCTCTTTTCACTGCTGGTGGACTCCATCAAGATGCAGTTCTCGCTCTTCTCCATCCTGATGGCCTTTGGCTGCTCGTCACTCATCGGGATCCTGTTTGGTTACTTGCCGGCACGCAATGCGGCGCGGCTCGACCCTGTTGTCGCACTGGCGAGGGAATAACAATGCACAAACTCTCCTGGCTGGCTCTCTGCATGGCCCTCAGCGGCTGCAGTCAGCACAGCACCTATCAAAGACCCGAACTGGCGATCGCCCCTGCATGGCAACAGGCAGAGGGCGCCCAACTGGCTATGCAGGCTGGCCTCTGGTGGCGGGAATTTCATGATCCCCAGCTCGACAAATTGGTCGAGGCTGTACTGGCCGCCAACCCGGACATGCATGTGGCGGCCCTCAAGCTCAAAAGCGCCAGACTGGGCGCCGAGCAGGCCGATACCAACCTCACCCCCTCGGTCAATGGCACTATCGCAGCCAGTGGCAACAAGGATCTGAAAACCGGCAAAGGCACCAACAGTCTGGGCCCCTCGCTGAGCCTCAGTTACGAAGTGGATTTGTGGGGCAAGCTTGCCTCGGTGCGAGATCAGGCAAGCTGGGAAGCGGCGGCAAGCGAGCAGGATCTCGCCAGCACCCGACTACTGCTGATCGGCAATACCCTGGAGCAGTATTGGCAGCTCGGCTATCTCGGCTCTGCCATCACGCTCGGAGAACAGCAGTTGGCCAACCTGTCCCGAACTGAGCAGCTGACCCAGACCAAATACCAGGCTGGCGCCATCACCCGACTCGATCTGGCGCAGGCACGCCAACAGTTGGCCGGAAAACAGGCCGAGCTGGCCTCCCTCAAGGCGCAGCAGGAGCAAGCTCGCAATGCCCTGCGTCTGTTGCTGGGCCGCAGCAGCGGGCCGCTGGAGTATGCACCCGCTTCCCTTGCAAAGCAGACCATTCCTGAGCTTGCGGTGGGTATTCCGGCCGATGTGCTGGCAGGCCGCCCCGATGTCAAAGCGGCCGAATTGCGGCTGCGCAAGACGCTGGCTAAAGGGGATGAGATCCGCACCAGCTTCTACCCCAGCCTGACCCTGACCGGCAGTGCCAGCACCGCATCCGATAGATTGGCGCAGGTGCTGCAAAATCCGGTTGGTACGCTGGGAGCCAGCCTTGCCCTCCCCTTCCTCGAATACAACCGCACCCAGCTCGCCATTGAAAGCTCAGAGCTGGATTACCAGATTGCTGAAACCGAGTTTCGCAAACAGCTCTACACCGCACTGGTGGAGGTGGAAGACAATCTGGCCGTCCGCCACTATGGCCAGCAGCGACTCGATTATCTGCAGGAACAACTGAGTTATGCCCAGGAGGCCGAACGCCTGGCAAAGGCTCGCTTCCAGGCGGGAGCGACCGGTGTACAGGCTTGGCTCGATGAGCAGAACCGACTGTGGGATGCCCAGCAGAGCCTGCTGGCCCAGCAAAAAGAGCAGCTCACCACCACTGCCAAAATCTATCGTGCCCTGGGTGGCAGCGATAGCGTGGCGCCCCGATAGCGCTTCACCTAGCTATTCCCCACTCTGCCTACAGAGTGGGGAATATCATCGCCATAGACCATACAGAATTTCCTCTCCCACACTGCAGCCGAACTTCATTGCCCATTATCAGAGGAAGTCATGGCAGCGCAGCCAATTACATGCATCAGCGACCCTGACTATCCCGGCCATACCTTGCTGCTCTCTCTACCTCACGCCCCCTGATCGGAGATAACGGTTACCGGATATTCCATCAGCAGAGAGCTCGGCTCTTGCCGAGCCGCGCCCCGTGAATCATGAGCGACATATCCGAAGCTCATATCTGCACGACGCATACAAATAGCGATATCACGCAGTTAATCCTGCACGACAAAATTAATCGCAAACAGCGAGGGATATTGAGCAAAGTAACAGTGCGGTAAAACGACGGTAAAAAGGATACAAGCGAGGATGTAGATAGCAGAGCGGCAGAAGGCGGATTGGATAACGACGAGTAAAAAGGCAAAAAATAATGCCACCCAAGGGCGGCATTATTCAATCTCTGAACCTGACGAATTAGATCAGGAAATCGTTCAGGTCTTTACCCAGTGCTACTTGAGCAGCAATGGCTTTCGGCATACGGCCTTGACCGGTCCAGGTTTTTTCCTGACCATCTTCTTCGTACTTGTATTTAGCCGGACGCGGAGCACGCTTGCTCTTGGCAGCGCCAGTCGCAGCAGCTGGAGCAGCGGCAGTCGCCAGCAGCTCGCGAGGATCAATACCAGCCTGCTGCAGCATTTCGGTGAATTCATTCAGCTTGCGCTGACGCTCTTCCTGTTCAGCACGCTCCTGTTCAACAGAATCGGCGCGCTCTTGGTAAACCAGATCAAACTTCTCTTTAGCTTCCAGCAGTTGCTCAAACGGCAGCTCACGAATAGCCGCACGCAAACTGCGAATGTTCAGCAGAACTTTCAGAAACTCGTTCATTATTTCCTCACAAAAAAGTCGGTTACAGGGATACCGTTTCAGAATAGCATGGACAATTCTCGAGAACATACAGTTTTTCTATATTAACGTTCTTTTTTTTCTTAAATTTCACCATCAAGATCGAATGCTTGCCACTATCAATAACAAACTGGCTGGAATGCAGATCTTCTGGGTAGAGTGGTGATTACCATCTTGTGTTCAAGAAACATCAGTATTTCAAGACTCATTAATTTCCAGTTCAGCATCCAACAAAACAAACTCGGTAGCCTGCTTTATAAGCCTGAGCGCACATTTCTACCATACGTTCAACATCATGTGACAAGACTGTGCCTATCTGTTTAGCAATGAACACGTCTAGAACCTGTCCCTTCACCTGATGATGAGGGGGATACTCCCAATTGACTATCAACCCATTCAGCGCCACCAATAAAATTACATATTAATCAATTAGTTGAAAGCAAAGTGTGACATTTCAAATATGCTTTTCGTCGCCCGTTTGACAGACGCATACGTCCGAAAACAGACTGTTCAGATACTAGTTGCCCAGAAGGAAAAAAAAATAAAAAAGCCAGCCGTTTTTAAGGGCTGGCTTTCTATGTATCCAAATAGCACTATTTATTTATGGTTATATTCTTGCCTGATTGGTCAACACCGCTAATCACTGCCTGTGAAGCAGATTCAGTTAAAAGGGGCTCGGTTGGATAGAGCTTAAGTGCTTCTGCCCGCATCGCATTGGCTTCCTCTATACGACCCAATGCATTAAGCGCGATCACCATATTGGCGTATATGTTGGCACGCGGTGTATGGCGTACGAATGCCTGCCCCCACCCCAGATAAGCTTCCAGTTCGGTCTTGTTATTTGTCTGCAAGCCCACCATCAGACGAACTGAGTTCACATCAAATTCCACTCGGGTCAACCAAGCCATGGGATTGACGATATCAAGTAGCAAAGTCGGCTCTTTATACCCACCTCTTTCGTACTTTGTGACTACCCATGCGGTGTGAATTGCTGTGAGCATAAAGGGAACAACCAGCAGCGGGATAGCGATCGCCATAAATCGCAGTAACAACCATGGTCGGCACTCCATATCCCACCATGATGAGCCCCCCTGACTCGCCAGGTTGGTCTCTTCAATTTCGGTATCGATGATATAAATCAGCGTCAGCAAAAGCCACCACAACACGATCGCATGGTAGAGCGGGTATTCCGTCTGGGTATGAAGCAATATCGGCGTAACCAGGGCAAACAGCCCCATGGCATTTACCCAACGCACACTCGCCAGACGCCATAATAATGCGCCCCCCATGATCACTATGCCGACCATGGGTGCAATACCGCCCTCAACAGCCCAATAGAGAAACTCGTTGTGGGGGTGGTCAAGATTGTACTCAATCTGCACCATAGACGGATTCAGTGCTTTATCAGCCATGTAGTGATGGAGAAAAACAGATTCAAAACTGCCGTATCCCCACCCACTCCAGGGAGCTTCGGCAATCAGTTTGGCGCAATAGATCCAATAGATAGGGCGATATCCACCGGACTGATAGATCTCTAATCCGCGCTTTGCTCCTGCCATCCAGTACTGTGATAGAAGGCCAAGGGCTACCGCAAAAATAACCAGAGCCAATACACGCCATAACAATCGATGGCGATGGAGTTGCGGCATCAATAACAACAGCGCTAGCAAGCCGCCTAATTGGCCCACCCGGGATTGCAACACAACCAGCAACAGTGCTGTAGATAGAATGACACCATAGCGCAACGCCATCAGCAATCGACCACCCTCTCGTCGCAATTCCAGCCAGATAGCAAGGGCAAGGCCAGTTGCCATAAACGTCGCCATCACGTTTGGCTGTTGAAAGATCCCGTATGGACGATTGATTTTAGTGTCGTAGCCAATCCAGTTACCCGGCGTCAACAGATAGAACTGAACCAGACCGAGCACTGCCTCCATCGCGATCGCAATCAGGATGAGATAGAGCAAGCGCTCACGCTTCGGCCGATTAAAGCCCCATTGATAGAGACCAAACAAAAACAGCAGACCAGCAAAAAGTCCCAGCAATCGGGGAATAGCATAATCCTTGAATACAAAACCTGGATAGAGCACCGGGAGCAGCAGCAAAAGAGCACCTACCCATAGGCCAGCTTGTAATGAAGAAAAGACCAGACGCTGGCGTAAGGTCACCTGCCACAATCCCAATCCAATAGCGAATGAGGCACACAGCCATCCCCATGCGTTAAATGGCAGATACAGCCCAGCACCACCCGGGTTGTGCATGAAAAAATGCATACCTAGCAACCAATAAAGCATGCCAATAGCCATCATGATTCGCGTTAAGTTCACATCCAGACTCCTTAGGATAACCCCACATTGAAAGAGCACTGAAGAAATATATAAAAAGAGGAGGCTAATGGCCCCCTCTACTCAACCACAAAAATTATTCCTGCTCTGGTCGACGAAAAGCATGCCGAACCAACACAATCGCAACACCCAGCATACCTCCGAGTAAAGTGCCTAATATAACTATCAACGGTCGCTTAGGCTTATCTCTAGTAAAAGGCACCTCGGGGGAGTCAATCATATGAAATGATGTGAAATCAGCATCTATCAACGTCAAGGCTTTCAGGCTATTTAGCTGCTGACGAAATTTAGCAAGCTCAGGGTTTAATACATCAGGCTCTTTTATTCCATCAAGAATACGCAACTTTTCTGCCAACCCTTTGCTACCTAAGTCAATATTAAAAATCGCCCCTGAATTCACACGTTCCAAGGGTCTATCAACACCGGCTACCTCACTAATCATCAGAGCATATTTAGTCTTAACAATCTCATCCTGAAGCGTTTTAAGGGCATCAGACTTTTTATTATCATATTGAGTAGATAGCGTATTTATTGCATTCCTAAGAAGACTTCTTAACTCATTATTTTTTTCTACTATCTGCTGTGACTGAATAAAATTAATATATTTTAATAACCTTGCATTAGCTAGCTCAGCACTTTCTGCAGAAAAAATAAGATTTATATCGCTGCTAGTCTTATCCAATGGCACTGCTGAGATCTGTTTACCAAGCTCATTCATTAATTCTCGCTCACTACTTTTATCCTCAATCCCAGCACGTTTAACTTCCTCAGCAAAAAAACCTTCTTTTATAAGGAATGCTTTCTTGTTGTCCATGCTGTTAAATGAAACCACGTAACTCTTATATATTTCAGCACGTGTTAAGCTCGAAAAGTCGAGTTGTTCAACCAATGAGTAAGGAATACTAGCTTTGAGCTTTGCAATACTTAACTCAAGAGACTCAACCTGTTGAGCCAATGGTAGACTGATCAACGCTTGACTTGTCCACACTTGGCGTGCGGATAAAGCATAGAGAGAAGAAATGCAAAAAAATAAAAAAGATAATGAAAATATAGCTCCCTTCTTATGCCAGAGAAGAGAAATCAGCTCACGAAGATTTATCTCATCACTAGTTGCATTCAAAGGCGTTGGTAAGGCATGTCTTGATGGCATTTTATCACCATATGTGAATATAATTTCTAACAATATACCACAATAAGTCGGCCAGAAAACATTTAAGACCTCAGTCCAATGAGGTCAGACCATAAAGCGCAGTCTTGCGTGACAACATCTGCCCACCATCACGAGTGAGCGGGACCCAACCAATAGAACCTTTAGTTGTTGTCGGGTGGATCAGCATCAGATCGAAGGGAATTGTAACATAAATGCCTTTGGTGAAACTACCTTCACCATACTCTTCAGAAGATACGTCTGTCAGTGTGGCATAAGCACCAAGCATAACCCCTGAGTCAAACCGTTTTGAAAAATCAAACGTCGCCCCCTTATCACCAGCCAAATATCTCCCTACAGCAATTTTAGCCGTGATGTTGTCAAAATAGGGCAATTGCCAGTAACCAGTCAGGTGCCCAGTAACCACATCGTAATCTGCCATCTTGAGGGTGTTATACCAGTTCCTCTGTTTTACCCAGTTGGTATCAATACCAACCGCCCATGACTTTCCATAAGGACGATATAATGCTTCTCCTCCCACACCTGCATACATCATCTCAAGATAACCACCATACACTTGACCATACCAGTCTGTAGATAACTGTTGTATATTAGTCAACTGCAAATTGTTTAATAAAATATTTGATGAATCTACATACTCACGGATCCATGTTCTGACTCGTGGTAATGCCTCACCATCAGCAGGCGGAGTTTTGTAATTAAACTTATCGTAATTATTAACAACATTAAGAAAAACAGTGCTATCCAATGATACCTGTTCAGACAAGTGCCAACTGGCATTACCATTTATTCCGAACTGATACATATAAAAAGACTCAGGCCCCCCAAAGGATTGATTCAAGTCAGGATCGATTGAGTATGATACTCTATCCTTTTCCTCTTGAAATACTTTCTTGCTACTCTCATAGTTTTTATTGATAGCGCTAGTATAAAACTGTGCTTCATGCTCCTGCCCCAAAGTCTGGGTCACATTAGCGGCTCGCACCGATGGCAGATCGATAGTCGTTTCTTGTAGCTTGAAATCATCCTTGCTATCGAGGACATGCACCTTACGTACTGATTCGGGTAAATAATTTGCCGCTAGCAAACCGGTTCGGAGTGTAGATTCAGTTCTATTTCTGTATTTAACCTGCTCGGCAATAATCGTTACCGCAGCATCATCTTGATATATAGCAGTATCTTTCCAACCGGCATTACTATTCAGGTCACTGGCAAATTGCTTCCAGTCTACATGTGCTACCGTATCAGGCACATTTTCAGCCTGATATTTTTGACGAGAGTCATCAATATATGTTGGTTTAAGTTCATTGAAATTGGTTCGCATGGTAATCCCCCACATCAAGGTATTTCCTCGCTGCCAATTTAAATGAGTATCAACATTATCTAAAACTCTATATACAACACCAAAGTTCCACGGACTTTTTTGCACAAAATCACCCGCAAACTCATGGCTATAATCATTACTATCATACTCAATTTTAAGTCTGAGTGGTTTCCAGGAAGTCTGATATTCGACACCACCAAAAAATGCCACATCCCCATGAAAAAGACTGTCTATTTCAAACTTACCCGTCCTACCTGATGATAATGCTTCATTTCTTTTGCACCAACTCTCTTTATATACACAGAACGGATTTTTGATATTGCCTCCTTCGGCCATATTTCCCCACCCCATGCCAAGAGTAAAATCAAAAGGCCCATAGCGCTTACTGCCAGTAATATACTCACTGTCAAACAACCCGGTGCCCATCAAATCTCTGAAACCAAGAGCAACTTGAGGGGTCCATTGAGACTCCCGCATCAGCCTGAATTTGAAGTCTATCCCTTTATCTTTATATGTTTGATCACCACTGAAATCTTCGTTTTGACTATAAAGTTGTGTTCTCACATCAGTATAACGCAGGGTAGCTTCAAACCAATCAAAGGGTTGAACAGAAATAGACCAACGACGATATTGATCGTTATCAAAATAGTTGGCGCTGAACTCCCCCTCTTTTGCCATTCTTGCAGTCGGCATCTGCATCAGTCCCACACCACCAAAATCACTCTGCGATGGGCCATACGGGTCATTAGCGGGGCTAGTTGCATGCACAACACCACTTACGAAAAGCGCAATAAACGTTACTCTTGGCATCATCATTCAGGTATCCGGTTGGCAAGCAGATTAGCAATACGCAGATTTAGATTCTTATACTTGGCAGGTAACAAGTCTGTATCAAAACCGACAAATAATGTTGCTCCAGCCATCGGCTCACGATGCAATTGATTCCAAACAGCAACAGGCACCAGCGAAACCTCGCCTGTTGGTTGAATCAAATATGCTTGAGCCAGGTCGGCCCCCGCTAACAACGAATATGCTTGCCAGTAATCTGCCAAACCAGCACCTTCGCGTAAAAGTTGTCTAGCGGCTCCATTAATTAGGCCAGTAAAATAGATAAACTGGCTACGAGGAGATATAAACAGTGTGTAATCACCAGATAACAGCGGATTTTTATCTTCATGAGCACGATTGATAACAGGATCGATAGCTATGGGTAATCGCCCTGTAACATTAATACGGTCAATCTCAATAATAAGTTGCTGTGAAGATTGTACCCATGCCCCCATGTTACCATCACGCATCCACTGTACTTGCAACGCCTTCAGGTCACTCAACAGATTCATTTTATCTGCTATTATTTTAGCATGAGACTGAGGATGACTTATCTGCGCAGTGCGCCAATATGTTTCAGAGGGTAATTGTGAGGATAGTAAAAGATCAGCAAGTCTAGCCCCAGATAATAACTTTACTGTGGCAACGGAATGATTGGAATAAACCACATCTACTTGACTACCAGGTTCCGCACTATACACCGTGAGAGCAGGCAATAACAAAGCTAAAAGAGTTCTCAATTTCATGATAAATATGGTTTCAAAATGGTCATTTTGATAACTGGCATATCAGGTCCCAGCTGCTGTTCTGTTCTTAGCACTTCGCCATTATGTTGATCAACCCAAAATTTGTTTAACCACTGTTGATTGAGTGATGGAATCTCAATCAATTCTTCAAAGAGCAAGGCTTGATAAGATTTCCCGAGGATCACAAGCGTGTCAGCTTGAGGATGTTTAACACTTGCACGTACCTGATAGCCGCTTACGTAGTCTTTAGTCCATTCACCTCGATACGACCAAGGCTGGTAGACTTGCTGGCTTTTCTCATTAGTTAAAAATACCTTAATCAGACGCAAAGGATCAGAACTGGCCCCAATCTCACGAATACTATAGAGGTCATTATCCAGACCAGCCGTCTTGATAATACGTCCATACTTGGTCACAAAAATATTTTTATCTGCTCCAATCCAGGTAAGTGAGTTATCTGGATCAGCAAATGCTAATACTACAAATGCTTGTGGGTTATCACCTACTTGCAGATAGGCGCTAGCGTAGGGGATCTTGTTCACTTGTTCGGCAGTCAGCTCAACATCTGGATTACCCCAAGCGGCATATCGTAGAGTTGCAAATGTATCTGACCCAGTGGTCGAGCATCCACTTAATAAAAATAATCCTAAAAATATCAATTGACGATTGAAAACCATATCAACAGAGCTCGGTTTGAAAAGAAGAATGCTAAAAAATAAGGCTACCAAAGGTAGCCTATATATTAAGAATTAATAGCCACCATTACTTGGTAGCAGTATTGATGGTAGCAGTACCGGTATTATCTTTACCAGCTTCAGAAACAACCAGTGCAGTCAACGCAGCAACACCGACACCAATGGCAACGGCAGTGGTAGTGCCAATGGCAGCGCCAGTAGCAGCAACACCACCAGCAGTACCACCAGTGGTAGCAGTAGTAGCAGCAACTTCTTCAGCAGCAAACGCATTAGTTGACAGAGCCATCAAAGCGGCTAAAGTCATAGCAGACTTTTTCATGCAAACATTCCTTATCATTAGTGAGTTAAGAGAATATAGGATAATCCCAAATTGAGAATTTGACCAGCCATCACGTGATACGTTTGAGTCAAACTCTCGCTTCATATAGCTACCACACAAGCCACAATTATGCCACCTTGCGACGCATAGCGTGGCGAACCAGCAGCAGAGCAATACCGAACATAGTACCAAGTACTGTACCAAGTACCACGATCAGCGCACGCTTGGGCTTTAATTTCTCTTCAGCTACAACCGCAGGGTCCAGGGTTTTGAACACATACTCCTGGTTGACTTCAGCCAGCATCAGCGTTTTGGTTTGATCTTCAATCAGTTGATAAAAAACCTTCTGCATATCAGCTACAGGCGTCTTCTCAAGCTGGGACTTAAGGTAAGTAATGTTACGGATAGCATCATTTTGATCGCGCGTTTTCATGGTCGCGTTGAGATCTGAAACCAACCAGTCAACCCACTGCTTAGCAAGTTGTGGGGAGTAGAAATCAACCACAACAGTCACCAACCCGGACTTGCTATCCTGGCTGACACTCGCCAGCTTGCGAAATGCCTCGACCAGCTCCCAATCCGTAGGCTCCACAGACTTTCCATTTGGCACTTCGCGGACCCACTTTTTGTGAGTTAAGTCATAAATATCTTCATCAATAATGAGCTCACCAGTTACTTTGTCTGCCCTTGAGGCTGCAATCAATGGCACTTCCAGTTGATGATCCCGGATAAAATGGCTTAAAAACTGACGTGATTTACCTATTTCAACAGTAATCGCCGTTTTATCAGCCTTATCACTCTTCAAATTGATACCAGCCAAATTGGCTAGCCCGCCGAATTGGGCAGCCATTGCAGAAAGCCCGTTCCCCTGTTGTTCTGATGACGGAGCAAGTAATGCTTCTGCTCGATAAACATTAGGGAGTGATATGGCAATAACAATAGATATTGCAGCGCCGAGCAAAGTGGTCATAAATAGCCACAACTTTCCCCGCCACAGTGCCATGAACAATTCACGCAAATCTATCTCATCATCTGCCACAGGGGGCATAGCCAGTGAAAATGAAGGCTGTTTTTTTATGTTTGTCATATAAAACCGGATGTTAAAGAGGCCAAGCATTGTGGTCGTCACCTGGCCAGGTAGCTATCAAAAAGGAGTCAATATTACTTGACTGCACTCCAAGCAACACCCAGTTGATAGAGGATCTGGGTTGCAGAGGTCATGATACTCAGGTTATCCAGATAATCTGTATCCACCGGAACCACGATTGTGTCGCCAGGTTCCAACCCTTTCCGACCACCAAACCAGCTATCACCAGGCAACATGACACTGCCGTTGGCTTTAATAACATAAATTCGGTCAGTATCCGCTTGTTTCTTGGTGCCACCGGCACGGCTCAGATAATCGCTGACACTCAACTCGCCATCATAAACGTGAGAAGAGGGAAACTGCACCATACCTTGAATAGACACCACATTTTGCAACGCAGGAACATACACCTTGTCGCCATCTTGTAACATAACATCCGCATTCTTTTCACCACTTAAAATAGCAGGCATATTAATCGTCATACGACCAATTGCTTTGGTATTTTCCAGCTGATTAACAACTGTCATAGCCTCAGCAGGAGAGCTATTGTAGTTTGCAATGCTGGATTGCCGACGCAACGTCATTGTTGCAATTTCTTGTTTCAATTCATCGCGCAACAACTCAAGACGTTCAGCTTCCTGCTTGCGCAGCGCTTCACGAGCAAATACTGTCCCATTTGGATTGGCATAGGGCGTAATACCACCGACCCGCTGAATCAAATCACGCAAACTCTCGCCACGGCGAACAGTATAAGTCCCCGGAAATTTTACTTCGCCAAAGACTTGAACAGTTGCTTCCTCACGCCATTGAGGATGCGGTAATACATTCAAGCTATCTTTGGATTGAACCAGTGGCGAACCATTCACCCGATTTGCAGTAGCCAAATCAAGCCGCTGATTTTCAATCGAGATATCATTGCCGCGCTCGTTTACACGGGATAACTCAATTATGTTTGCCTTTTCATTAAAACCACCAGCAGCCAAGATCAAATCATGAGTGCGACTATAAGGCGTCAGAGGATACACACCTGGATATTTCACCTCACCGCGAACCTCAGCAATCTGTACCGGCTTACCCTGTGCAGCCTGAGCTTTCAAACGCTCAATAACCGGCGCGAGCAGGGCTTGACGAGATGCCCCAACCATTGCCTCCGTCTCTGTAGAATCAGATGCCTTGGCGAGAGTCATTTTATCTTGCTTGTTAAGCTCTACAGCCTTAACCACCGCACCCGTACTATTTTCCACGGCGTCAGCTTGCAGCTGAATACGTTGCTGAGTCTGCTGGTTAAGCCCCTCGGAAGATGAGTGACTATTAGCCACTTGCTTCAATCTATCTCTTGCATCATTACTAAAAATCAACACCTGATCACGCGGCTGTAAGCGGATATCATCCTCTCCACCAGGCATTTGCAATGCACGCCCCAAATTAAATTGCAGCACCTCAATATTTCGCTGAACATCCATTTCACGCACAACCAAGGCATAGTTGAGATCTGTCACCGAAGTCAAGTCGCGTTCAGCGCTTTGCAGCACACGACTAATCCGCATGCCAGGCTCAAAACTAAAGACACCATCACGAACTACTGCACCTTTCACTACAACAGCCTGACTGTATTCTGTGGTGCTTGGCTTGACATTAATTTTGTCGCCATCACGAACGACAAACTGGCGGTCATGCTGATTTGACAAGTTCAGGTTAAAAACCCGCATGCCACTCTCACCATAGCGAGTGACTGACACCTCATTCAGTGCCGAGGCTTTCATTCCGCCCGCCAACCCCAAGACATTACTCAGAGCGGCAGGGCCACTCAGTTCGTAAATAGCAGGGCGTTTGACAAGACCATCAATACTCACCTCATTGCCTTTGGCAGGGATAAAAACTGTATCGCCAGAGCGCAACCGAATATCCTGGCTGGTGTCCCCCCAAACCAACATCTTGTAAAGATCAACATCAATGACTTTATTACCAGCACGCTTGACCTGGATCTTGCGCAATGAGCCAACGGTATCAATACCACCTGCAGCCTGCAGAGCCTGAGTCACAGTCGCCATACCATTAACATTATAAGCCCCGGGGCGATAAGCATCGCCCATGACAAATACTTGCATGGTACGCAGAGCACCGAAGCTGATAAAGGCTTCAACCCCAATTTTCTGCTCTTTAATTCGGCTCTCAAGCTCACTACGCAATTGCTGGAATGATTGCCCGGAAGCTGCTATTGGTCCCAGCGAGGGGAAATCGATAAACCCTTCCCGCCCTATTGCGAGGGTATAGGTCACATTTTCCTTGCCATAAAGCTGAACCCGAATTTCATCACCAGGCCCCATAACATAATCATCTGCTACCGGCATATCGACCACGGGAGCATCGGTTAGAGGTTCACCGGCAAAAACATTGTAGCCAAAAGGCTGCAACGTTCCCTCTTGCGCAACACCTGCAACCAAAGGCCGCTGGGAAGCTTGGCTATAATCAACCTCCCGAGGAGCTGCTACCGGCGCAGTATTAACCGGTGTAACGCTACTTTTTTGTCCTGCCCCCCCCAGCTGAGAGGTATCGACACCATACTGTGCAGCCAATGCCTGCTGCTGGGCAGGAGACAACTGTTTAAATTTAGCCATCATATCCGGTGTTATCTGTGGAGCACAGAATGCAACTGACGACATGATCATGAATAATGAAGAACAACCTAATCCACGCATCAAAAACTGTCCCATAATATTATAAACCCGCTTAATAAAATCCATTTATTTTTAATAATAAAAATCAGTAAGCTCCCTCTCGATTAAACACTACACTGACGGTTTTAAACAAAATAGCAATATCATTCCACAACCCCCAATTTTTAACATACCAACTATCAAAATAGACACGCGTGGAATAATCAACATCATTTCGACCACTCACCTGCCAAAGGCCTGTCATTCCAGGCTTTGCCATTAAATAATACGATTTGTCATCACCGTAACGCTCAAGCTCCTCTTCAACAACTGGCCTTGGTCCAACAAGACTCATCTCACCTCGCAAGACATTGAACAGTTGGGGGAGCTCATCAAGACTAGTTTTTCTCAAAAAATGCCCCACGGAGGTAATACGTGGATCATTTTTCAACTTAAAGTCTTTATCCCACTCCGCTTTTGCATTTGCATCTGTTGATAAAAGATGTTCAAGAACTTCCTTTGAATTTATAATCATTGAACGAAACTTAAGGCATTTAAACTTTCTACCATACTGCCCAACACGTTCATGCCCATAAAGTGGGGATGCACCATCACGAGACACCTTCCAACCAATATATAGCAAAAATGGTGATAGCAAGCACAAAAGAATTGATGACACCAAAATATCGAATAATCTTTTTATTATACGCGAAGATAGTCTAGCCAAATTGTTATTAACGCGTAACATCATGAGCTCATGACTAAAAAAATGCGATACATCTGTGCCGTAAAGCGGTACACCACGCATGGCGGGGATAACAGATATGTTTCTCATCCCATGAGATGATAAATATCTTAGCCATTCATCCCTTAGATCACTTTGTCCATACTCCAAAGCGATGAAAACTTTGTAATGAGAAAGTTTCTCGATCACTCCCTTTGGCGTTTCCACGATAAGGGGGATAGAGGTAACTGGGGAAGAAGAGCATGTATCACTAGGGGATACGAATGCCGCCACATGGAACCCTAGCAGCTTATCACTATTAATCGCTAACAATGCCTCCTTGGCGTTATTTTCACAACCAATAATAAGGCTTGGCATTTGCCAACAACCATGCCTTATTAATTCCCTCTTTATCAACCAGCGACAAGTTGGCAATATAAGCAAGAGTAGAGACCAGAAAAAAAACCACTGATAGCGAGAGAAATCCCATTTCGATACAGCGATAACAGCGAGATCTATGACAGCAAAAAACAACAGCATCCGCATGATCTCTTTTAACTCATTCCAAAATGGCTTACGATAAGTATAATGCCTTGAGTAAATCCAAGAGAAAAATATTATGGCTAGAGCATATAAAGAAAAACTCCATACTCTCGCCGTGTCAGACCCAGAGTTGAAAACATTAACCAATGCAACATGTGTTCTTAGACTTTCAATCCACCATGAAGTCATAAAGGCTATTAATATTGAAAAAACATCACTTCCAACTAATGACCAACGATTAATTGTTTGAGAGTATTTATCTTTTTCTGAACTGAGCAAACAGTTGAGCTCTTTGTGGTCCATATAGATCTCGATAATTAAAAAATTATTATTTTTGCATCTCAAGCACAGCAAGAACACTACTGACCATATCACGGGCAGTCACTACACTATCGGCTTCAACATAACAACGTAACTCAGGAGCGTTTCCTGAAGGACGCAGATGAACAATTCGGTCGTCCGATAAAGTAATCCGCAACCCATCCGTGTTATCGACATCTTCAATAGCGACACCTTGAATCCCCAAGCGCACCAGCAAACCTTGCGGGTCTGATATGGCAGCGGCGAGTATACTCCGGCTGACCTCTGTGGGGAAATTCTTGATACGATCGGAAGCCGTAAATCGTTTAGGCAACGACTGAACCAATGACGAAATACTGCCGGTACCAGCTAAAGCTAACAACATTAAGAATGGTAATACGGCATCGCGAGTTGGCAATGCAGCAAGTGGCTTGCCATCAAATTCGATATCACTACCAAGTAAAAAACCGCCATTAGCCTCGAAGCCAGCTATTCGTTGATAGTGTTTTGCAAGCCCAACAAACTCGGCAATCACATATGGTGAACCAATCTTGGTCATAGCAACCTTGGCAAAACGACCGCACGTGGCCACCGCAGTGTTGCAACTGACCGGGATTGCCAGCGCCTCCATCTGTAGCACATCCGCGCACAACAGCCCCAAAATGTCACCGCGCAACCACTCGCCGCGTTCATCTGCCACCAGCGGTCGATCACCGTCGCCATCAGTGGAGAAGATAGCATCAAGCTGATATTCAGCGGACCAATGACGAGCCTTGGCCTTGTCGGCTTCCCCAACAGCTTCGGTATCGATCGGCACAAACTCATCACTGCGCTCCAAGGATACCACCTCGGCACCGAGTTGACGTAACAAGGGCGCATAGAGATCACGTCCAGCACTTGAATGCTCATAGATACCAATACGCTTACCAGCTAGCAAATCCGCTGAAAACAAAGAACTGTAACGATGACAATATGCTTGAGCAGCATCAGGGCAACTTTGTAATTTCGGTAAGCTTGGCAAGGGAGAAAAATCAGTATCCGCAGCCAGAATAGCCTGTTCATCTGCTTTGGTAATTTCGCCATCAGGTCGATAAAACTTAAGCCCGTTTCGATCAAACGGAATATGGCTACCAGTGACCATGATGCACGGCATCTTATCTTGCATTGCCTTATAAGCCAGAGCGGGTGTCGGTATCACTCCATAATAAACGGGTTCGATACCAACCTGGACCATCGCTGCCGCACAGGCCTGAGCCATCTCTGGGCTACTGGGTCTGTTGTCTATGGCTAACGCCATCTTCGTTACATTAAATTCACGCCGCATTACCGCAATAAAGGCATGAGTAAACGCCGCACACAGCTCAGGGGTAAAATCGACAACCAAACCGCGCGCACCACTGGTACCGAATACCACACCACCTTCAGCGATTAGCGTTGAGCTATTTAAATAAATTGTCATTAATCGTGATCCATTAATACGTCTAAATCGAATGTGACAACAACCAAGAGTTCTGTATTAAATGCGCCCATATCTATCTTCCAAGCGCACAATGTCTTCCTCATCCAGGTAGGAGCCTGACTGTACCTCGATCACCTCCAGAGTTACCTTACCCGGATTCTCCAGAGAGTGAACGGAACCAACCGGAATAAAAGTTGACTCATTCTCAGTAACCAAAAAATTCCGCTCGCCATTGGTCACTTTCGCAGTGCCCGAAACTACAATCCAATGCTCGGCTCTGTGGTGGTGCATCTGCAGTGACAGTTTTTCCCCTGGCTTGACACTAATATGTTTAACCTGATAGCGCTGACCGTTATCGATAGAATCATATTTTCCCCACGGCCGATAGACTTCACGATGAACCTGATGCTCAGTACGTCCTGATGCCTTAAGGTATTCAACTATTTTCTTCACATCCTGCACTTTCTGCTTATCGACGACCAGCAGTGCATCCTTGGTTTGAACCACCACCAAATTATCAACGCCAACCAGACTGACCAGACCACTTTCAGCAAACACATAATTATTAGTGCAGCCATGCTGTATCACATCACCGCGGAACACATTGCCAACCTCATCTTTATCAGAAATATCCCACAAAGAGGACCAAGAACCAACATCAGACCAACCGGCATCCATCGGCACTACAACAGCATCGGTGGTCTTTTCCATCACCGCATAGTCAATAGAATCACTAGGACAAGCAATGAAAGCACTCTTATCAACGCGCACAAAGTCCAGATCCGGATTGATTGTTCCCACAGCTTGAACACAAGCTGCATAGATATCAGGTCGAAACGCCTTAAGTTCTGCCAGAAAGCGGCTGGCACGGAACAGGAACATACCACTGTTCCAGTAATATTCCCCACAAGCCAGATATTCGTTGGCTGTTGCCACATCAGGCTTTTCAACAAACTGCGCAACCGCAAAGGCTCCGTTTTGCTCGGCACCACGGCGAATATAGCCATACCCCGTCTCCGGATGAGTAGGAACAATGCCAAAGGTCACCAACTTGCCAGCCTCAGCATGGGGAATCGCCTGCCGCACAGAGGCGATAAATCCATCCTCATCACGAATGACATGATCGGCTGCTAACACCAACAGCAAAGGGTCCTCACTATTACCGGCCGTTTGCAGCGCCGTCAGTGCCGCCAGCGCAATAGCGGGCGCAGTGTTGCGCCCAGCAGGCTCCAGAATGATGTTGTGGGCCAATTTATTTAAATGCCGAAGTTGTTCCGCAACAAGAAAACGGTGATCTTCGTTACAAATAACCAGTGGTTGAGCGCAGGCCAGCTTATTTAAACGGTTGACCGTCGCCTGCAACATGGTGACCTCACCATCAAGTTGCAAAAACTGCTTGGGATAGAGCTCGCGCGACAGCGGCCATAAACGACTGCCTGATCCGCCGGCCATAATAACTGGTAAAATAACCAACTTCTATTCCTTATCTATTCTTTGTTGCAGCCAATAGCTCTTATACATACTCAGTTTTGGTCGCCAAGATATGGGTAACCTATTATAGTTGTTACCCAATTTATAACCAACTAGTTTGCAAGCTGAAGTCAACAAGGAGCGAGGGATCCACAGAGGCGCGTTACGCAATAAATAGCTCAGCTCAGATTTAACAAACCGCAAACCTTCCCCCGATGCCCCACCGAGCTTTTCCTGTACCCAGGGTTCACAGGCATGAAAAACACCGATATCAAAATAACGCCGAAACTCTTCCCATGGGGTATAATTATGGGAATGTCTAACTACAGCCTCAGCACAATAAGCAACTTTATAGCCAGATAAGATCATCTTGCTCGCCATATACATATCTTCAGCAAGAATAGTATTCTCAGGAAAACCACCGAGCTTTTCAAAGACATCACGACGATAGGCTGCAAATGAGTTAGACATAAATGCAACCTTTAACCCCAGTTTTTTAATCTCATCAGTACTTTTCGTTTCACTTTCCAAGGGATAGTTAAAGAGTCGAGCATGTGTAGCTAATGGATTTGCATCAAGGTGGGGCAACTGCCGTCCACAGACCGCCGCTACATGTGGATTAGAAAAGCAGTCAAGGATTTTTGCTAATGCATTTGAATCATTAAAAATGGCATCTTGAGTCAAATAAATAATGACATCTGAATCAAATGCATATTTTAAGGCGAAGTTTCGTGTTCCCCCATGATTGAAATCCTTGGGAGATATAATGATTGGTTCAATACCAACCTGACGTGCTAAATATACTGTGTTATCAGTAGAACTAGAGTCCACCATTATAATCTGAGATGGATTAATTACCTGCATCTTTAACGATTCAAGCCATTCAGTCCAGATGTCACCTGCTTGATAAGTCAAAACAATCAATGTGAACTTCATTTTTATATTTTCTCAATCCATGAGCTAATCATATCTTGCATAACATCTGAATTATATTTTTCAGCGCATGCTTGAGCGTAAAAAAGAGATGTGTTATCGAGAGGTAATTTTTTTAATGCGAGAGTCCAGCTTACCCTTGAGCTTGGATCAACATAAATTGCCGCATCACCTAAAATTTCATGAAATACTTTAATATCAGAGACAATTACAGGAGTAAGAGAAGACATAGCCTCAACAGGTGGAATTCCAAATCCTTCATCCAGGGAGGGATAAATTAATGCCGAAGCGGAACTATATAAATCTACCAAATCAGTAAACTCTATATTATGTCTAAATTCCACACATTCTGAAAGATTGTTTTCGATAACGTATTTTTTTAAATCAGAAACATAAGCCGTCTCCCCACAAACGATTATCAGCTTAAACTTATCAATCCAGAGAGAATGTACCTTTAGGAATGAATCAATATTTTTATGATGCCAAGATGAGCCAACAGCAAGAAGAAAATGCTGCTTCTCTAACATAGGCTTAAACTCTTTTGCATTTATTGAATTAAAAATTACCGAAATCTTATTCATAGGGTATTTATAGCACTGTGATATTTTCTGCTTCACCGTCTGCGAAACGGTAATAACATGACAGCAACGCTTCAAAGCAATCGGCAACAATACACGGAAAAAACACCTCTGAAGTAGTGAATCGGGATATTTATAAGGCCGTAGATCATGTATTGTTATAATCTGTTTTTTAATAATTGGTAAGGAATGATGAGTTGTTGAAACTATAACTTCACTACCATCCCTACACATAATGCGCAATGAAATAAAGAAACTGTATACAAACCAAAGCAAAGGTCTTATCTTTGAAATTTTAGAGGTATTGGAAACTAAATCAGGAACTCGTATTATTTCAACCCCAAACTTTGATAACTTCTCGACATTACCTTCTGAACAAATAATTGCAGATAATAAATCTAGTTTTTTAAGCCCCTCAATAAAATTCAAAGAGTAATTCCACATACCTGTTCCTGAACGACCTATTCTAGAAAGATTTACTATAAACATTTGATAGTCTCACAAAAAAAAGCATACAGATAAAAATAAAAACAGCTAGTAATACGTGTTCTATAAAAAGCCATCCAGTTCCAAGAGTGAGTAATTCAACTCCAGCAAGAAAAATAAATGGAACAAAGATATACGCCCCTCCATCTATTCTAAGCTGATTTCGGAACATTCCAACGAGGGTGCCTTTAAAGAAAAACAAAATAGATATGATAATATGGGTTAAATATCCGAAATCCGCATAGTAAGAACCGAAGCCAAACGATGGCGCGCCTTGATTCAAATAAAATGCCTCAGGAAAATAGATCTTCGCCAGCTCAAGATAACCAAAGTCATTAGGTTTATCAGGAAAAAGTGCTCGTGGAACTCGAGAATAAAACTCTGTTTCAATCAATAACCTCCCCATTTCGAAGTCAATGCTTTTCTCATAAAGCAATATAGCATTTCTTGTGTAATCGGAATACCCAGCCATTGCCAAAAACACTTGCGTGATTTCAATGTTAAATGTCAACCAAAAAAACATAGACATCAATAATGCTATCAACGAAACAAATATAAATACATACTTTAAATTATAAGTTTTGTTGCTAATGGAGCTTTTATACAATACATAAATTAAAAAAATAGATAGAATTGCCGTCTTTGAACCATGTAAGTATATTACAATTAAACTAAGTGAAAATGAAATAAAAATTAAAAGCTTGTATCTATTATAGCTATATAGACAAAACAGCAATGACAACAATGCCAATAAATTAGATGTGAAGAATGATAATCCGTAGCCAGTTCTTGTCAGTTCATATATTCGCCTGGGAGTTGCCAAATAATCTTTAAATTCAATAATAATTGGCAAATACAATAGAAAACTGAGTAAAGATGACAATACCGCCATTACCATATAACACTGTGACAACCGATTGTCACTATATCGATTCATTATTCTTTGTTGGAATATAATTATTTTATTATCAATCGAGTATATATACCCTAAAACCAGTGCAATAACAGAAAATGAGTATAAAGAAAAAAAATAAACATAAGCAGATAAATTTAGGTTTTTAGGTGTTAGGTAAACATAAATAAACTCGAAAAAATAACACGTAGGAAAAAAAGTAAAAAGTGCTGGAGTCATGAAATTGATAGAGTTTCTTTCGACTCGAGATACAATATAATACCCGCCCATCCATAAAAATGCTGAGAATACAATAACAAATAAAACACTTAAATTATTATTGTTCTCTATCACGACTCCCCCCCCCCTAAAAATGCACTCAGATCAACTCTGTGCTCATCTTCCGAATGTTTAAATTGTCTACATCTTGCTAAATATTGGGGGTCTGTAAGACAATTAAATAGACATTCAACAATAGCCTCTACATCAAGTTTAAATAGAGCATTCTCATTTAGGTAATCAACCATGCCATCAGCGTTAGAAGCGACTATTGGAATATCTAAAGCTATGGCTTCTAACATTACTAATGGCACACCTTCAAAATGCGAGGGTATAACCAGCAAGTTAGGCTCAACAGAAACCATCCACCATTTTTCAGCCCAACCATGGAAAATAAAAGCATCACTCTCTTCTGTTTTGTCATAGATAGATTTCTTAAGCGAATCTAAATCTGGGCCATCACCAACAAAGTGAAAGTTCACTTTTTTACCAAAGCAGTTTTTATAATGCTGAAGCAATTTTACAAATGCCTCAGCCGCAATATCCTGACCTTTTTGTGAAAAAACTACTCGGCCAACCACAAATATATTAAAAGTGTTGCTTTTAATTATGCTCTTAGACGAGCACTCTATTTCATTAACCCTCTCTGGCGTAATGAAATTCCTACATATGTTTACAACAGCAGTTTTATTATAACAAAGCAATTGCTCCTTAAACACCTCGGAGATAGTTATATAGTTACAGCACATTTTGTAATAAATTTTTGAGATAATTTCTCTAATATAAGAAAACTTTAACTTTAATCGTATAGCTGAATGAGCAAAGGGCATGTATGACACAAGCGATATATTTAGCATCCGGCTCCAAAAAATAAAATCCGCCCCTAGTTCAATACTTCCTTGAATCAAGTAAACAGTTCTATCACTTGAATAAATCGCGGCACGCTGAAGAACATCAATCACAGTGATTGAATTTTTCACATGTAAAAAATGCGTTACAGGCTTCATTTTTGAGGTGTATCCAATATACTCCTCATAATTAATATTTGCTTTAAGCAAAGCATTCTTTAGTGAAATATTATCTTTGTTGATGTAAGCTAAAACAGAAACAGAGTGGCATGTCTTTAAACTATTTATAATTTCCATAGCCATTATTTCATGGCCACCAAAGTAAACAGAAGGAAAAACAAAAGCAATTTTTTTGCTCATGACAGCACTCTCACTCGGAGTAGCTTAGCTGGAGCACCAACTACTATCTGATTATCAAGAACATCATGTGTTACAACTGAACCCGCAGCAATGACACACCCTGAGCCAATCGTCACCCCAGGCAATATAATACTGCCAGCACCAATCCATGTATTATCACCTATTGAGACATTCCGTTTAACATTATCCCATTCATGCTCTATCATATTCCCCCCTAAATCTACCACATGGTTTGATGCTACAATGGTGACAAATTGAGCAATCATGCAATGTTTTCCAATATAAATATCCCCTCCCGCAGCACGAATATTAGTGTATTCATTGATTGATGTCCCTTCACCAATCCGTAGTGACGAAGTAATACCATTCGCTGACTTTTCATCCGAAACAATAATAAGAGAACCATGACCAATACAAACTTTTGGTTCAAGTGTTAACTTATACCATGAGTCAACTTGAATGATTGCTGATGATGAACAATGACACTTGAGCTCGAAAATTTTTGCCCTTAAGATTGCCGCTTTAAAATATATAATTATGGGTATAGCTATCTGCACCATAATGTATATAAGTCTTGATACCAATAAAGAAACACTCTTCATATTAAAATACCCTTAACGTATGAAGCCATGACTTTACTTTAAGTATTGAACGCCTAAAAATAAACCTGTACTCTCTGCGATTATCATTGATAAATGTTAGCCACTCATATGTTTGAAGCCCTTTTTTCCGAGAAATAGTCTCTGTATCAGTATTGGAATGTCGTCTATATAAAAAACCAGGCCGTTCAATATACACAAAATCACCCGCAGATTTTTTTAAAATATCAAACGCAAACTGCAAATCACTTAGCCAGCTAAATTTAGTTAGAAACCGAACATCTCTAATAGCAATGACTCGAAGCATCGAATTGCTTGGCCCACCCAACAAATTTTGAGCCTTTTCCATACATTTAAGCATTATAGTCTCAGGGTTTACTCTGAGGACTTCTTTTCCTGATTCATTCAAAAACGAATAATGAACTCCACTATTAAGATCTTCATTTGTGATCATCATGGAACAGGATACGATATCGACACTATCATCGCTAGATAAAATATCGACCTGCTGATTTATTATATTAGGTAGCAAAACATCATCAGATGATAATATTTTCAAAAAATCATAACCGAATTCTATTGCGTATTCTATGCATAAATTATGGTTAGGAATCGCCCCAACGTTAATATCATTGCAAATTAATGATACCGATTCATATTCATTTGCAATAGTTCTTATCACATTTACACTATCATCGGTGGATGCATTATCAAACACAACCACATCAATATTAAACCCAACTGAAAGCTGTTGATTCAATGCACTAAAAATAGCATCTCTGATAAATGCTGCGTTATTGAAATTCGGTATCGCAATTAATATTTTTTTCACTTTAAAGCTACACCTTGACGATATCTAATAAAAGTAAACAATACCCAAGGGAATGATATGAATGTTGTTACTATGCAATAATATAATATTGTCATACTATCGCTATGCAGGCTGCCAATAAATACCAGCGATGATGTAATAATACCAGAAATCAGTGAGCAATTAACTAATGGCTCCTCTTTAAATGCTCGCATGTATAGTGCCATACAGAAAATCAAGTGGTTTATAATAGTCACGAAAGATAACATAGCAATAATGTCTAATGATGGCAAACGCTGTACTAGTGGAATTTCATGCACCCCTAATAGAATAACACAAAAATCAAACAACATAACCACTATCAAATTTACTAGAGAAGATCTGAAAACTAGTGCTCGGAAAATCTTATTAACAGTTGGAAAATCCTTTTGGGCGATCAATCGACTCATTGTCGGTATTTTTGCATTAACCCAACTCATTGAAATTGACAACATTGTGGAATAAATAGTCAATGCAAGGCCGACTTTCCCCGCGACATCCGCCCCTTGATTTTTGAACAAAAATGGGTTGAACAACTGGAAAATAAGATATCCACTAAACCAACTAATTGCTAACTTTGATTGCAAAGGCCGAATATCACGCCACCAAGATACTTTATCAGAAATAAATTTGTGATCACATCGATATGTATAAAAGGCTTCAGGATATGATAAAGAACTGAAAGTTCTAATTACCCAAAAGGTGCTAATTAAGGCTGCAATCCCACTGACGAGGGGCAGAGCATAAAGCCCACTATTAAAGAACAACGCAAATATAAATAAAGTATATCCAACTATAGATTGAATTAAACGTATTTTGGCAACTCTGGCAACATAACCGAATCCTTCCATAACAGAAAGATATGGGCTAAGAAAAAGACACACAGCAGTAAAGAAAGTCACAAGCCCCCATACAGGCAACCATTTATATATATCCAGTGCACCATCCCAAAAAAATATTAGTCCAAGAGAGAACACAACTATAAAAAAAATGGATGAAATATTTATATACCATTTGGGAATTGCTTCAATCAATGAACTGACTTTATATAAAGATTTAAAGTTGCCGTCTAGCGTTAAATTATTGCACACCTTAAGGCCTGCCATTTCATGACTTATTGTCTGCGTTATTACAAAGTTAAATCCGAGTTCAAAAAACACTTGTAACGCAATAAGGCTAGAGATCGTAAAATAATACCCTTGTTCATCAGGAGAAAGATACGTTGGTATGATGAACAGTAATATTGCGCCAGCTAAAATGGTCCAAACTCGGTATAATAATGTCACTCCGATATCTATATCTACACCCATTTTATTTAGAAGTTTCATCATAAACCCAGTATTATAATGTAGTGAATTGGTAACAATAGCGATGAACGCACATCATGATGAACTGTATTTAAATGCATCCTATTAAGTTATACTTGATTGTACAATTTTCTATACAACACTATAACTCATGAAAACACACTTACTCTAGATAAGCTCTATTCACAAACACATTTTTTACTCGATAAATACTGACATACCCAGATTGCACGTTGATACTATTCAGATAGTGGCAATGCTGAAAATGACCTAAGACATATCCTCCCTGTCTTGAATGACAATAAACGAAATAACACTTTGACTGCGGCTACGCCAAATACAGTAATATATAAACAGCTTAATTTAATATGGAAGTACAAAAACTCTTCAAAAAAAGAGTCGATTAACATGGCGTGACTCAGAAAAAAACAACAATAGCAGAATAAACATTTAAGAACCTTATTCATATCATTGCATTATTACTACACTCCGAGAGATAAATTAATACATAACAGATACCATACAAGAAAGTTTACTATTTGATAATATATGTGCGTAGAAATGTAAAAAGTGATATCACTGGGTGCCCAGTATTGCAGACACTTCCATTACTATATTTTCTAAAGATGTATACTTAGGTATGAATCCAAATTCAGCCAATCTATTATTTTTGCTAAAATAGTTAACTTTGTTTCCAGTGGCACAAATTACATCTGGATTGTCTAAAATACAGTATTGCAATCCAAACCTATTTTTCATTTCTGCAAGCAGGTGGAATTTATCTATTTCACCTGCAGAATAACAGTCTACAGCCAAGTTCACTTTTGGAGAGGACAATATACAATCGATTATCTGCCTGAAATCCTCCGGATGTAAATAGTCTCTGACCATAACCTCTGCGCTAACTTCACATTTTTTATTGCTTTGTATGGCTCTTACCAAGTCAGATAAAAAAAATCTAGTTGATAGGTCTTGATTTCGGCTGAAAAAGCTGAAAACTCTGATATCAACAATTGAAAGATGCTGTAAATCTCTGTGTTTTACTTCAGTAATAAATTTTGCGAGACTATATTTCTCGCTACTGACACTAGAGTTTATATTGAAGGTTGCCATTTTACTTGGTGTTGCAGGTTTAGAAAAATCATGACCGTAAACGGCCCCACTACTTAAGAATAAGTATTTACAGCTTGGTCTATCTTTTAAGTAGCTAATTACTAAATCATCATAAAAAGATGTTATTGATAGTATGCTCCCCCCCATTTTCTTGGCCTTTGCAGGGTCTCCCACACCAATGAAGTTAATAATTGCATCATAATCACCATCCATAGGAAATAGATTTAAATCTAATGAAAAAAAATCTATTCCTTCATAATTTATCTCATTAATAAACTTATTAACCTTTTCTACATCCCTTGCATAAAGATGGATTTCATGGTTTACCCCACAAATAACCCACTGCCTTAGTAATTCTTGGGCAATAAAACTTGTCGCACCTATTATAGCTATTTTCATCATTAACCTTTTGGTGGAAATTGTTTGTCAATCGGCTGACCAAATGCAAGGCGGGGGCGACACTCTCTCGCATCGCTCATCAGAATTTCAATTAACATTGGTTCCGATTGCTCGGCAAACTTAGCTAACAATGTATTTAGCTCATCCATACAGGAGGTAGAAAACGACTTGATGTTGTACGCGCGCCCAATATTGCAAAATGATGAGCTATAACCATTCCAATATGTTGATTCATTTCTACCATCAAAATACATCTCTTGGAATGCACGCACCATACCTAATGACTCATTATTAAACACTATGGTTAACACCGGCAGTTGTTCGCGTGCAATAATATCCAGCTCTTGAATATTCATCTGAGCGCCACCATCACCGGTTAACGCAACCACAGGCAAACCACTAGCATAGGTCACACCAATCGCAGTTGGGATGGAAAAACCCATTGAGCCCAAGCCACCTGAGTGATGCAGCGCTTGCCCTTCGCCTAGCAAAATCGAGTGTGCGGCCCACATCTGGTTGTTGCCAACATCGGCAACATAATGAATAGGCTTATTTTTAAATGCACGCTCTAAACTCTTACAAACCAGAAATGGGCTAACACTCCAATCTTGATATTCATCGACATAATTCTGCTGCCAATGTTGTTGCAAAGATGCTGGCCATGTTTTATCCATCTGTTGAGCAGATGAAGAGGCATTCATAAATGAAGAAAAGAAACTGTCACAATCTGCATGAATATCAACATTTGCCTTCACTCGGTTAGCCAGTTGTTCTGCATCTAGGTCAATTTGAATCATTTTGGCATTACGCGCAAAATCTTTGATATCCGCGCCAGTCTGGCGCACATCCAAGCGACTGCCTAACACTACTAACAGATCGCAGTGTTGAATGGCATAATTTGCCGTACGTGTGCCATAACTGCCAATCATGCCCAAGTAATTAGCTAATGCCTGGCATTTTTCACTACCTTTTAAACTTGAGACATGTGGAACTCCAGCTTGAGAAATAGCCTTTTGCCAATCCACAAAGCCATCACAATTTATGGCCCCACCGCCGATTAAGAAAAGTGGCTTTTTCGCTTGATTTAATGCATCCAACACGACAGAAAAATTAGTTAAATCAACTGATTTTGCGGCAGACTCGGAAAACCTATTAAACAAGTAGTCAATTACGTTATCAGGCAACTCGGCGCGTTGTAAATCCATTGGTATGTCTAACAACACAGGGCCAGGGCGACCACTCTTGGCGATATCAATCGCCTGTTGCAGCATTGGAACAAGCTCATCAGCAGACTTGATTTGATGGGCAAATTTGGTAATGCTTTTTACAATACTGACAATATCTAACTCTTGAAAACCCTGCTGGCGAATATTGCGGTCATTCTTCAGCTCATAGGTATTAACTTGGCCAGTTAAAAAAACACATGGGTAATTATCTAACCAGCAATCCGCGATACCAGTAATTAAATTCGTCGCACCAGGGCCGCTAGTGCCCAAAGCCAAACCAATTTGGCTATTATTGGTTGCTCGCGCAACACCACCCGCAGCAAAAGCCGCCGATTGCTCATGATGCAAAGAGATTAGCCTAGTTTTACCAACTAAGTTAATGCTATCAACCAAGTGTGCAATCATGCCACCTATTAATTCAAAACCATGAGTGACATTATTTTCACCCAATACATGAGCAACGGCATCTGATGCTTTCATTCAAAACCTCAAAATTAATAAGAGCCAGCTAATGCTGGCTCTAAAATAATTGCTATTAGAAGCTTACGCCAAAAAACTCTTCAAACTTGGCAATCACATAATCCAAGTGATCGTGAGTCAAACCTGGGTAGATGCCAATCCAGAAGGTCTGGTTCATGATACGGTCGGTATTGGTCAGCTCACCCACGACACGGTATTCACGGCCCGCAAAATAGGGCTGGCGGGTCAGATTACCGGCAAACAACAGGCGAGTACCAACCTTGGCCTCATCAAGGAATTTGATCAGCTCGAGACGACTAACACCAGCAGTTTCTTTCAGTGTGATAGGGAAACCAAACCATGATGGCTCGGAGTTAGGCGTTGCTTCAGGCAATTCGAGGAACTCAGCACAGTTAGCAAGACCCGCTTTCAAATAAGCAAAGTTAGCCTTGCGCTTCTCGACGAGTTCCTTCACACGCTCTAACTGTGCCAAACCACAGGCCGCCTGCATGTCGGTAATCTTGAGGTTGTAACCCAAATGGGAGTATGTGTACTTGTGGTCATAACCGTCAGGCAGTGAACCAAGCTGCTGGCTAAACCGCTTGCCACAAGTATTGTCACAACCAGGAGCGCAGTAGCAATCTCGCCCCCAGTCCCGGAAGGATTCGATGATCTTCTTCAGTTCACCAGATTTGGTAAACACTGCTCCACCCTCACCCATGGTGATGTGGTGCGCCGGATAGAAACTGACCGTACCGATATCTCCAAAGGTGCCGACCATCTTGCCATCATACTTGGTGCCCAAGGCATCGCAGCAGTCTTCAATAAGCCACAGATTGTATTTGTCAGCAATGTGGCGCACTTCCGCCAGATTGAACGGATTGCCCAGAGTATGGGCGACCATGATGGCTTTGGTTTTTTCGGTTACTGCCGCTTCAATTAAAGAAGCATCAATGTTGTAAGTGGGAATATCAACATCGACAAATACCGGGATGAGACCATTCTGAATAGTGGGGTTCACGGTGGTCGGGAAACCGGCAGCGACAGTGATCACCTCATCGCCAGGCTTTAGAGCACGTGCGCCCAACTTGTGAGAAGTCAGAGCTGTCAACGCCAGCAAGTTGGCAGAAGAGCCCGAAGTAGTGGTCAATACATGAGGAACACCAATGTATTCACCTAACTCCTTCTCGAAAGCATCATTGAATCGTCCGGTAGTCAGCCAACCATCAAGAGAAGCCTCTACCATCAACTGCAGCTCGCGGGCACCAATCACCTTCCCAGAGGGAGGAACCACACTATTACCGGCCACAAACGGCTTTGGCGCCATAGCCTGTTCGGCATACTGGGCCACCAGTTGGGAGATCTGTTCACGCAGAGCTTGTGCACTCATTAATCTGTTCCTGTTATTAGGTTTTCAGCCAAATCGCTGACTTGGGGGAAAATAAAGGGACAAGGATACTACCTTGACAGCAGAAAAGCAGGAAGCCTTTATGCTTTAAAAACTACATTAACTAGCTGACATATATTCACGGATCTCGCGCAAACTAACTTCACGCATATCCTGACCAGCCAACCACGCTTTATGCCATTTGATGATTCGCTCCAAGGTAGTGACCAGATCCCAACGAGGATGCCATCCCATACGCATTTTTGCTTTGGAGCAATCGAGCTTGAGGTAATGAGCTTCATGAGGGTGCTCGGCACCATCGAGCTGCCAACTTGCACGTTCGCCCCATAGCTTTACCATTTTCTCGACAATGAATTGTACGGGTTTGGCATCCTGTTCATTAGGTCCGAAATTCCAACCTTCGGCAAAATCGGGACCATCCAGATAGAGATGCTGAGCAACCAGCAGGTAACCTGACAATGGTTCTAACACATGCTGCCAAGGGCGGATCGAGTGAGGATTACGAATTACCACGGGCTGCTCATCCTGAAATGAACGCAAGATATCAGGAATTAGTCGATCCTTAGCCCAGTCACCACCACCAATGACATTACCAGCTCGCACCGATGCCAATGCTACACCGTGTTTGGCATAGTCCTTAGAATTGAAAAAGGAATTACGATACGCCGATGCAACCAGTTCTGCGCATCCCTTACTGTTGGAGTAAGGATCATATCCACCCATCGCCTCATCTTCACGATAGCCCCACACCCACTCGCGATTGTCATAACATTTATCGCTGGTGATATTGACTACAGCTTTGACGCCACCCACTTGCTTAACCGCCTCAAGCAGATAGACGGTGCCCATCACGTTAGTTGAGTAAGTCTCGATGGGTTCATCGTAGGAGAGCCGCACCAACGGCTGGGCAGCCATATGGAAGACTATTTCCGGCTTAAAATCTGCAATGGCTTCACGCAGATGGAAAAAATCGCGAATATCGCCTTCTTCCGAGAGCAAGCCTTGACGAACTTTTGCCTCTTCAAACAGATTAGGCTGAGTTGGTGCAGGCAAAGAATAACCTCGAACTTCAGCCCCCATCTCTTCCAGCCAAAGAGCCAACCAGCCCCCTTTAAAGCCGGTATGACCGGTCATAAAGACCCGCTTGTTTTTCCAGAAATCAGGATCTATCACGGTCATCACTCCCATACCTTCCAAGGAGCTTTTCCTTTTTGCCAGAGCTCTTCAAGGTAGTGCTTATCACGCAAAGTATCCATCGGCTGCCAGAAGCCACCGTGCTCATAAGCCATCAATTGACCCTGTTCTGCCAGCGCCATGAGCGGTTCTTGTTCCCAAGTGGTTGCATCGTTATCGATGAGATCGATGACCTTGGGACTTAATACGAAGAAACCACCATTGATCAGAGCACCATCGCCTCTTGGTTTTTCTTTGAAAGAAAGAATTTGATTATTCTGAATATCCAACGCACCAAAACGGCCAGGAGGATAAGTAGCAGTTAGTGTTGCTAGCTTTCCGTGGCTCTTGTGGAAATCGATGCTTGCCTTGATATCAACATCAGACACACCATCACCGTAAGTGAAAAGGAATGCCTCATCATCTTTTACATATTCACTAACACGCTTGAGGCGGCCACCGGTCATAGATGCATCGCCAGTGTCCACAAGAGTTACATTCCACGGCTCGGCACGTTTTTCATGCACCTCCATCCGATTTTCTGCCATATGGAAAGTCACATCCGACATATGAAGAAAATAGTTGGCGAAATATTCCTTGATGACATAACCCTTGTAACCACAGCAGATGATGAAATCATTTATACCATGAGCAGAATACATCTTCATAATGTGCCAAAGTATTGGTTTTCCGCCGATTTCTACCATCGGCTTGGGTTTTACAACCGTCTCTTCGCTTAGGCGAGTGCCCAAACCCCCAGCAAGAATTACTGCCTTCATTTCGTCTCCCACTTATTTTGATGCGGTAAATGCGTCAGAAAAAAATTGTTTTTCTAAAAGCCCTGCAAGAATGAAATCCTGTTTTGCTGCAGCAATCATTTGAGGTGAGCCACAGGCATAAACACAGCTATTGGACATATCTTGGATATCTTCAATTACTGCTTTATGTACCAAACCTTTTCTTCCATTCCATTCATAATCGTCACCAGACACCACAGGGATATATTTGACATGTTTAAATTTAGAGGCCCATTCAATGGGTAAGTCAGAATAAAAATCCTTGCTCGAGTTCATACCCCAATAAATCGATATATCTCTGGAGCTTTCTTGGGCGATCAAAGACTCAACCATTGCTTTCACTGGTGCAAAGCCTGTCCCTCCTGCCAAAAAAACAATCGGCTTGGTATCTGGCCTCACAAAAAATGTTCCAATTGGACCATCCATTCTCAGCAATGAGTTGACTGTAACATCAGAGAATAATAGCTCACTCATAACCCCGTCAGGCACACGTCTAATATGCAATTCAATACCATCATTACTATCAGCGTTGGCTATCGAGTAACTTCTTGTTACACCTTGGTAGCTGAGGTTGATATACTGGCCGGGCAGATATTTAAATGCTGCAGCGGGAGGCAATCTAAACTTAAAAATAGCAAACTGAGCACTTTTATCTATTGATGAGATCTTACATGGAGTCACCTTCCTTACAATTCCGGCTAACTCAGGATAATACTCAGCCTCAATAATAATTTCATTTGAAGAGGGTTTGCATTGACAGGTAAGAAAGCTTTGGCCAGAAGTAAATGTCTCACCTTCTTGACTAGTCACTTCTCCCGAGATCAGTTGTGATGAACACAAGCCACAAGAGCCATTCTTGCAACTGTGTTCCAGGATAACACCGGACTTTAAAGCAGACTCAAGAATCGTCACATTCTCAACTGCATTAAACTGAATATTGGATGGTTGAACCTTTACAATAATATCCATCATTTACTCAAAGCATGTTGCATTATTAAAATTACTACCCTGTGAATCTTTACTTGAAAGCAATGGGAGATATGAGAACGGCCACTCTATTGCGATATCGTTGTCATTCCAATTAATGCTAGCCTCGAATAAAGGAGCATAATAATCGGTGGTCTTATAAAGAAATTCAGCTGTATCCGTTAACGTAACAAACCCATGGGCAAACCCTTCCGGGATCCATAACTGCCGCTTATTTTCACCTGACAAGTGAACGCCAACCCACTGGCCGAAGGTCGGTGAGCTTTTGCGAATATCTACCGCCACATCAAACACTTCACCCGCTACACAGCGCACCAGCTTGCCCTGGGCATGGGGAGGCAGTTGATAGTGCAAACCACGCAACACACCTTTCGAGGATTTGGAATGATTATCCTGCACAAAGTTAACCGGATATCCTACCGCCTCTTCAAACAACTTGTGGTTGAAACTCTCAAAGAAAAAACCACGCTCATCACCAAATATTTTTGGTTCAAAAATAAGCACGTCAGGTATCGCTGTCTTGATTACATTCATCTGTCTATCCACATTTGATTCAATTTTTATGGGGGGAGCATCTTCCCTTCCCCCTATATCACATCAGGCTTTGGCAACCATTCTTAACAAATATTGTCCATAGGCATTCTTCGCCAATGGCGCAGCAAGCTCACGTATCTGGTCGGCACTGATAAACTTCTGGCGATAGGCGATCTCTTCAGGACAAGCGACTTTCAACCCCTGACGGGTCTCGATGGTCTGAATAAAGTTGCTCGCTTCAATCAGGCTTTCATGGGTACCGGTATCCAGCCAGGCATAACCACGGCCCATCATGGCCACCGACAGATTGCCTTGCTCCAGGTAGATACGGTTCACATCGGTTATTTCCAGCTCACCACGGGGCGATGGCTTCAGGCTCTTGGCGATCTCCACCACGCCGTTGTCGTAGAAATAGAGGCCGGTCACCGCATAGTTGCTCTTGGGCTCCAGTGGCTTCTCTTCCAGAGAGATAGCGGTACCCTCTTTATCAAATTCCACCACCCCATAACGCTCGGGGTCATGCACATGGTAGGCAAAGACGGTAGCGCCACTCTCTTTGGCCGCTGCCGCCGCCAACTGCTTCTGCAGGTCGTGGCCGTAGAAGATGTTGTCCCCCAGCACCAGCGCACAGGGGTCTGACCCGATAAACTCTTCACCCAGAATAAAGGCTTGTGCCAACCCGTCCGGACTTGGCTGCACCTTGTACTGCAAATTCAGGCCCCACTGGCTACCGTCACCCAGTAGTTGCTCAAAGCGGGGAGTATCTTGCGGCGTGCTGATGATCAAAATATCGCGAATCCCCGCCAGCATCAGGGTGCTGAGCGGGTAGTAGATCATCGGCTTGTCATAGATGGGCAGCAGCTGCTTGCTCACCGCCATGGTGACTGGATAGAGACGGGTGCCCGAGCCACCGGCTAGAATAATGCCTTTACGTTTGGTCATGATGCTTGTTTCTTATTTTTAAATTGCAAAAGAAAAAGGTGGCTTGCGGCCACACCTTCCTGTTTTATCCCTGCCAGCCAGGGAGGCAGTCACTACATCCCAGGCCAGTAATTTACTTACCGAGGATCTCGGTCAACATCCGCTCCACACCGACGGTCCACTCCGGCAGCACCAGATCGAAGGTGCGCTGGAATTTGCCGGTATCAAGGCGGGAGTTATGGGGGCGTTTGGCCGGAGTCGGGAAGGCGCTGGTCGGCACTGCATTGAGTTGCGTGACAGCCAGTTCAACCCCGGCTTCTCTGGCTTTGGCAAACACCAATTGGGCGTAGTCAAACCAGGTGGTGGTACCGGAGGCAATCAGATGGTACAGCCCTGCGACCTCGGGTTTGCGCTGCGCCACGCGGAGAGCATGGGCAGTGCAATCGGCCAGCAACTCGGCACCGGTCGGAGCGCCGAACTGGTCATTGATCACTGACATCTCGCTACGCTCTTTGCCAAAGCGCAACATGGTCTTGGCAAAGTTGGCGCCACGGGCGGCGTAAACCCAGCTGGTGCGGAAGATCAGGTGACGGGAACAAAGCGCGGCCCCTTGCTCACCCGCCAGCTTGGTTTCGCCATAGACGTTGAGCGGGGCGGTTGCATCGGTTTCCACCCAGGGGCGCTCACCGCTGCCATCGAACACATAGTCGGTGGAGTAATGCACCAGCCAGGCACCCAATGCTTCCGCTTCTTTGGCTATCGCTGCCACGCTGGTCGCGTTGAGCAGCTCGGCAAACTCCCGCTCGCTTTCGGCCTTGTCGACTGCGGTGTGGGCTGCGGCGTTGACAATTACGTCCGGCTTGACCAAACGTACCGTTTCGGCCACCCCTGCCGGATTGCTGAAATCACCGCAATAGTCAGTGGAGTCAAAATCAACGGCAGTGATGCGCCCGAGCGGCACCAGTGCGCGTTGCAGCTCCCAGCCTACCTGGCCGTTTTTGCCAAACAGCAGGATATGCATCAGGCACGCTCCCCGTAATTCTGCTCAATCCAAGACTGGTAGGCACCGCTCTTGACGTTGCTGACCCACTGCTGGTTATCCAGATACCACTGCACGGTTTTGCGAATACCGGATTCAAAGGTCTCTTGCGGTTGCCAAGCAAGCTCACTGCTCATCTTGGTCGCATCGATGGCATAACGGCGATCGTGACCGGGGCGATCCGCCACATAGGTGATTTGCTCACGATAAGAGCCCGCTTTTGGCACCATCTCGTCCAGCAGATCGCAGATGGTGTGTACCACCTCCAGATTCTGCTTCTCGTTATGACCGCCGATGTTGTAGGTCTCCCCGACCAAGCCAGTAGTCACCACCTTGTAGAGCGCGCGTGCATGATCTTCTACATAGAGCCAGTCACGGATCTGGTCGCCTTTGCCATAGACAGGTAACGGCTTGCCATCCAGCGCGTTCAGAATGACCAGCGGGATCAGCTTCTCGGGGAAGTGATAAGGGCCGTAGTTGTTGGAGCAGTTGGTGACGATGGTTGGCAGGCCGTAAGTACGGCGCCAGGCGCGCACCAGATGGTCGCTGGAAGCCTTGGAGGCAGAATAGGGGCTGCTGGGGGCATAGGGGGTTGTTTCGGTAAAGAGCGGCAATGGCTCACCGGCAGCCACTTCATCCGGATGGGGCAGATCCCCATACACCTCATCGGTGGAGATATGGTGGAAGCGGAAGGCCGCCTTGCGTACCTCGTCCAGACCGTTCCAATAGGCACGTGCCGCTTCCAGCAACATATAGGTGCCTACGATATTGGTCTCGATAAAGTCAGCCGGTCCTGTGATGGAGCGATCAACATGACTCTCGGCGGCTAGATGCATCACGGCATCCGGTTGGTGCTGGATAAACACCCGATCCAGCTCGGCGCGATTGCAGATATCCACCAGCTCAAACGCATAACGCTCGCTTGTCGATACATCGGCCAGGGATTCCAGGTTGCCGGCATAGGTGAGTTTATCGAGATTGATAACAGAATCTTGGGTATCACAGATGATATGGCGCACCACGGCAGAGCCGATAAAGCCTGCGCCACCGGTAACGAGAATTTTCATAGATATGTTATCTCTTGCGAGGAGTAGATATAGATCCGGTTGCGGGCTGAGCCAGAAATAAAAGACCGCTCATAGGGGTATGGGGCCTCTTAACATCACCAGAATGTGTATTGATGAGTGATATTCAATCAAGTTAACAACAAATGCTATGGCTACCGCCCCTAGGTTACAGCCCCCAGTTTGCTGCTTTTAACCTGATTGTGCTTGCTGTTGGTCATCGTGTCCTCCAGCATTATTTTGTCTTGATGGTGCTTTACCATGCGGCTACTTCGCATATTTCAGCAAGATAGCGCTTGTACATGGCAAGAACGACACACCGTACCAGCCCGATAGAGCGGAAGATTCTATCTCGATTACGACAAGACTGCACACCAAAAAATGTCTTACTCTCTCGTTTTTAATCAAGAGTCGATGGAGAACCAAAAGAGCTGTATGACCCCACCACATAAGTGGTGAAAGATCAGCCAAACATGAGCAATTTGGAAAAAAAATGGGGCAACCATTTTGGTTGCCCCATTAACATAATGAGACTCTAAAGACACCAACTCTAGCGCCTGCAGGCTAGTTCAGAGAACAATCGCCCGCCAGCCATCAGTCATGTTTTGACTCATGGGTATGGGTCAGGCGCTCTTCTTTGCTGCTGTGTTTGGTGAAGTAACGCATCACCAACACAAAGAAGAGCGGTACGAAGAAGATGGCCAGCACGGTGGCGCTAATCATCCCCCCCATCACGCCGGTACCGATGGCGTTACGGCTGCTGGCGCCCGCGCCGGAGCTGATCACCAGCGGCAGCACCCCGAGGATAAAGGCAAGCGAGGTCATCAGGATCGGACGCAGACGCAGGCGTGCCGCCTCCACCACCGCTTCACCCAAGCCCATCCCCTTGTCATAGAGCTCTTTGGCAAATTCCACGATCAGGATCGCGTTCTTGGCCGACAAGCCGATGGTGGTGAGCAAGCCCACCTGGAAGTAGACGTCGTTCTCCAACCCGCGCAGGGTGGCAGCCACAATGGCCCCCAGTACCCCGAGCGGCACCACCAGCATCACCGAGAACGGAATGCTCCAGCTCTCGTAGAGGGCCGCCAGACAGAGGAACACCACCAACAAGGAGATGGCGTAGAGCGCAGGAGCCTGTGAACCGGCCTGCCGCTCCTGGAAGGAGAGCCCGGTCCACTCGATGCCCACCCCTTCCGGCAGCTGTTTCACCATCTGCTCAATCGCCGCCATCGCATCACCGGTACTCTTGCCGGGCGCCGCCTCACCGACGATCTCCATCGCCGGCACGCCGTTGTAACGCTCCAGACGCGGCGAGCCGAAGCTCCACTCGGTGCTGGCAAAGGCAGAGAAGGGCACCATCTGACCAGCACTGTTGCGCACATACCAGAGTTTCAGATCTTCCGGGTTCATCCGGAAGGGGGCATCCGCCTGCATGTAGACTTTCTTGATCCGGCCACGGTCAACGAAGTCATTAACGTAGGACGAGCCCCAGGCGGTGGCCAGGGTGTTGTTGATATCCGCGATGGATAGCCCCTGCGCCAGCGCCTTCTCGTAATCGATCTTGATATCGAGCTGCGGCGTATCTTCCATCCCGTTCGGACGCACTCGCACCAGGGTGGGATCCTGCGCCGCCATGCCGAGCAGCTGGTTGCGCGCCGCCATCAGCTTGTCGTGACCGATACCGCCGCGATCCTGCAGGAAGAAGTCAAAACCGGTCGCCGTACCCAGCTCCGGGATCGGAGGCAGGTTAAAGGCGAACACTTGCGCCTCCTTGATGCTGAACAGATAGCCCATGGCACGACCGATAATGGCATTGGCGCTGCGATCCGGGCTCTTGCGCTCGCTCCAGTCCTTGAGCTTGATAAAGGCCATACCCGCGTTCTGGCCACTACCGGCGAAGCTGAAGCCGGATACGGTCAGTACGGAGTCAACGTTATCCTTCTCGTTTTTCAGGAAGTAGTCGCGCATGTCCGCCAGCACCACCTCGGTGCGCTGCTTGGTCGCCCCCACCGGTAGTTGCACCATGGACATGATGACCCCCTGATCCTCTTCCGGCAGGAAGGAGGTGGGCATCCGCATAAAGAGCACTGCCAGTACCGCCAGCATGGCGCAGTAGATCAGGCTGTAGCGCACACCCTGCTTGATCACCTTGCGCACACCGCTCTGATAGCGGTTGGTACCCGCATCAAAGGCGCGGTTGAACCAGCCAAAGAAGCCGCGCTTGGCACCAAACTCGCCATGTTTCATCGGCTTGAGCAGGGTGGCACAGAGCGCCGGTGTCAGGATCAACGCCACCAGCACCGACAGCACCATGGCCGAGACGATGGTCAATGAGAACTGGCGATAGATGGCGCCGGTCGAGCCGCCGAAGAAGGCCATCGGCACGAACACGGCGGAGAGCACCAGGGCAATCCCCACCAGCGCGCCGGTGATCTGGGTCATCGACTTGCGGGTCGCTTCCAGCGGGGAGAGATCCTCCTCGCTCATCAGCCGCTCCACGTTCTCCACTACAACGATGGCGTCATCCACCAGCAGGCCGATGGCCAGCACCATACCGAACATGGTGAGGGTATTGATGGAGAAGCCGAATGCCGCCATCACCCCGAAGGTACCGAGCAGCACCACAGGCACCGCAATGGTCGGGATCAGGGTGGCGCGGAAGTTCTGCAGGAACAGATACATGACGCAGAACACCAGGAAGATCGCCTCGATCAGGGTCTGCACCACCTCCTCGATGGAGATCTTCACAAACGGCGTGGTGTCGTAGGGGTAGACGATCTCCATGTTGGCCGGGAAGTAATCCGACAGCTCATTGAGCTTGGCACGCACCTTCTCGGCGGTATCCAGCGCGTTGGCGCCGGTCGCCAGCTTGATGGCGACCGCGGCGGTAGACTGACCGTTGTAGAGCGCATCGGCGTCATAGCTTTCACCCGCCAGCTCGACCCGGGCCACATCTTTCAGCCGCACCTTGGAGCCATCCTGATTCACCCGCAGCAGGATGTCGTTGAACTGCTCCACGGTAGAGAGACGGGTCTGCCCCATGATGGTGGCGGTGAACTGCTGATCTTCCACCGACGGGGTGCCACCCAGCTTGCCGAACGCCACCTGGGCGTTTTGCGCCTTGATGGCCGCCTGCACATCCCCCGGGGTCATCTGCACCCGGTTGAGCTTGTTGGGATCGAGCCAGACCCGCATGGAGTACTGGCTGCCGAACAAGGTGATATCCCCTACCCCGTCCAGACGACTCAGAGGCTCCTTGATGTTGGAGACCACATAGTCCGCCAGATCGTCGTTGTTCATCGAGCCATCGCTGGAGATGAACGCCGCGACCATCAGGAAGCTGCTGGAGGTCTTCTGTACCCGAATGCCCTGCTGCTGCACCTCTTGCGGCAGCAGCGACATCGCCTGCTGCAGCTTGTTCTGCACCTGCACCTGGGCAATATCGGGATCGGTCCCCGGCTGGAAGGTGAGGGTCACCGACACCCGCCCCGCGGAGTCAGACTGAGAGGACATGTAGAGCAGGTGATCCAGCCCGGTCATGTTCTGTTCGATGATCTGGGTCACCGAGTCTTCCACCGTTTTGGCAGATGCGCCCGGATAGCTGGCGGAAATACCGACCGCGGGCGGCGCAATGCTCGGATACTGGGCGACCGGCAATTTGATGATGGCCAGGCTACCCGCCAGCATGATCACCAGCGCGATCACCCAGGCAAAAATGGGTCTGTCTATAAAAAATCGAGCCATGAAGCGACTACTCCATCCTACTTGTTGGCCGGGGTGTTGGACGCAGCTTGAGCAGACGCTACATCAGCACCCTGCTCGGCGGGATTGACCACGGCGCCCGGTCGTACTTTCTGCAAGCCAGCCACGATCACCCGCTCGCCGGAGGTGAGCCCTGACTCCACCACCCAGTTGCTGCCGACGATGCGGCTCAGCTGCACGTTGCGCAGCTCCACCTTGTTGTCAGCGGTTACCACCATCACGGTGGCGCCGCCGTTGGGGGTGCGAGTCACCGCAGTTTGCGGCACCAGCAGCCCTTGCGCCCTCTCACCCTCTTGCAGGGTGGCGCGCATAAACATGCCGGGCAGCAGCAGCTGGTGAGGGTTGGGCACAATCACCCGCAGGGTCACCATGCCGGAGGTCTCATCCACGGTCACATCGGAGAACTGCAACGAGCCCTCTTCGCCGTAAGTGGAGCCATCTTCTAGCTGGAAGGTCACCTTGGCCCCCTTCTGCTCGTCCTGGGTCAACTTGCCCTCGGCGACCAGTCGCTTGAGGCGCAGCAGATCGGCGGTGGACTGACGCACATCCACATACATGGGATCGAGCTGCTGGATGGCGGTCAGGCTGTCAGCCTGCTGGGCGGTCACCAGCGCACCCTCGGTCACCGCGGATTTACCGATACGACCACTGATGGGGGCTGTGATGCGGGTGTAACCTAGATTGATCTCGGCAGTGCGCAGGGCTGCCTTGCTCGCCATGATCTCCGCCTTGGCCTGCTTCCAGCTGGCGTCGGCGTCGTCATAGTCCTGACGGCTGATGGATTTGACCTTGAGCAGCTCCTGATAGCGCTGCGCCTTGAGGCGGGCACTCTGCTCGTTGGCCTCGGCCTTGGCCACATTGGCTTTGGCGCTGGCAACCGCCGCCTGATAGACAGCCGGGTCAATCTGATAGAGCAGGTCACCCGCCTTCACATCGCTTCCCTCGGTAAAGAGGCGCTTGAGGATGATGCCGCTCACCTGCGGACGCACTTCGGCCACCCGCAACGGGGCGCTGCGACCGGTCAACTCGGTGGTCAACATCAGCGGACCGCTCTGCAGGGTCACTACGTTGACCGCCGCGGGGGGCATGCCGCCCTGTCCCTGGGGTGCGCCCCCCTTGTCACCACAACCTGCCAGCAAGCCTGTAGCCAGCAAGGCAAGACCAACTGAACGAGCAAGAATATGTTTATGCATGAAACACCTGAGCCTTTGCCAGTCAATGAACAATCAGGGCCTCATGGGCCCTGTTGGTAAATAGTCGAAAGATGAGGCAATATACATACATTCATAAATGTATGTAAGTGACTTTTTGCTTGCATGAGGCACAAATTTCGATGGCCAGACGAACCAAAGAAGAGGCGCAGCAAACCCGCTGCCACATCATGAGCACGGCGCTGGATCTGTTCTGCTCTCAGGGCCTGGCCAAGACCAGCCTGACCGACATCGCCAGGGCGGCAGACCTGACCCGCGGGGCCATCTATTGGCACTTCAAGAACAAGGATGAACTCTTCATTTCGCTCTGGCAGGAGCTCTGCAGCCCCCTCGCCCACCAGCTCGATGCCTGCCTCAATCCAGATGAGCCGGATCCGCTCGGGCAACTGCGCCTCTTCTTCGAAGGGGTGCTCCACAGCTTCATTCACAATCCGGCCCAGCGGCAGATGTTCACCATCCTGTTCAATCTCGAATCGCTGGAGGGGGAGGCAATCTCATTGCGCGAACATATCCGCAGCCAGTCCGCCAACTTCTTCCGGGACCTGGAGACCACCCTGGCCAATGCGGTACGGCGGGGCCAGCTGCCCGCCAACCTCAACCTGCAGCGCGCCGCCACCCTGCTCCACTGCACTCTGGATGGCTACATCATCAACTGGCTCCACTTTCCGGGGCGGATCGATCTGCAGGGCGAATCAGCCTTCCTGATAGAGAGCATGTTCACCATGCTGGCCCAACCCCACGGGCCTGCCTGCGGCCGCTAACCGGCTCCGGCAACGTCCTCACATCCAAATCGGGGCCTGACTGCGCGTTTTGGCAGTCAGGCCCCGATTTGTTACCATGTGCGCCCCCTGCTTGAGGTAACCCCTGTGCCACACCCTGACGCCATCCCCGCTTCCTGGCCATTTAACGACCAGCACGCCCACGTTCGGGCTGCCTTTGTGGCACGTATCAAACCCGGTGCTCACCTGCTCAATGGTCAATGCGGTACGGGGGAGGATCTGTGCTGGCTGCGTGCAGAAGGGTATGTAGTCACTGCCTGTGACGCTGTGCTGGCTGACGCCAAAGTTGCCTCGCAGCAATCCGGACAAGCAGTGCGGGTCTGCCCGCTGGCGAAGATGCACTCGGTGCTCCCTTACGATGGCATCTGGCTGAGCCACCCGCTTGATGGCGACGCGGCCACCCTTGTTCCCCAGTTGCAACAGCTGGCGACCCTGCTCAAAGCGGGTGCTCCGCTCTGCTTCCCCCTGCCGCCAAGCGGCAAGATAAGTCACCATCAGCTACAGCAACTGGTCACCACATCCGGGATAGCACTGCAACTGGCGCCGATGGAAGCCGCCTCGACCAACACGCCATCATGCACAGGTCAACACGCCACCCAGTACGTCATGTTGCTGCGTGGCGATCATCAGGCCACCTAATGGGCTAATTCATCACGGATTTTCCCGTTCAACACCAAGCCGACAGCTAGTCGGCGATCCTGGCTTTCGACAATATTTAACTCGGCGTTAACGCAGAAAAGGCAGACATAACACGGCTTACGTGTTAAAAAGTGTGATTAATATCAAATTTTAATAACAAAACAGACAATACAACCAACTCCGGATTTCCTTATGAAACTTGTCCTGAAACTCATTGCTGGCATCCTTGCCGGTCTCTTGCTCGGTCTCTACGCCCCTGAGTGGGTGGCGCGCGTGCTGTTTACGGCCAAGACAGTGATAGGTCAGCTGATCACCTTCACCATTCCGCTCATCATTCTGTTCTTTATCATGAGCGGCATCGCCAGCCTGCCGAAAAACTCCGGCAAGCTGCTGGGCAAAACCGTGGCCCTCTCCTACTGCTCCACCATTCTGGCGGGGCTGTTCGCCTTTACCGTGGCGAGCCACCTTATCCCGCAGTTCACCACCGCCGCCGAGCCCACCACGGCCACGGCTATCAAGCTTGCCTCCTACGTCAATCTGGAGATCCCGCCGCTGTTTGGCGTGATGTCGGCACTGGCCGCCGCCTTCGTGTTCGGCATCGGCATCAGCGCCACCCAGGCCACCGATCTGCGCCGGGTCGCCGATCAGGGTCGTGACATCATCGACCGCCTGCTGGCCAAGGTGATCATTCCGCTGCTGCCGTTCTACATCGCCGGCGTCTTTGTCGAGATGACGGTAGAAGGCACCGTATTCGCTACCCTGAAAACCTTCGGCGTGGTGCTGGTGATGGCCATCCTGATGCACTGGATCTGGCTATCCGTGCTGTTCGTTGGTACCGGTCTGGCCCTTGGCCGCTCACCGGCCCAGCTCATCAAGAACATGCTGCCCGCCTACTTCACCGCGCTGGGGACCATGTCGAGCGCCGCCACCATTCCGGTCGCTCTGCAATCGAGCAAGAACAACGGGGTGAGCGACGGCATCGCCAACTTCACTGTGCCCCTGTGCGCCACCATTCACCTCTGTGGCTCCACCATTACCCTGGTCACCTGTGCCACCGCGGTGATGTTCCTCTCCGAGCATCTGGCCATTCCGGGCATCGAGACCATGCTCCCCTTCATCATGATGCTGGGGGTGATCATGATCGCCGCACCGGGCGCGCCGGGTGGTGGCGTGATGTCGGCGCTGGGCCTGCTCACCTCCATGCTGGGGTTTGGTGAAGCCTCCATCGCCCTGATGATCGCCCTCTATCTGGCGCAAGACAGCTTCGGCACCGCCTGCAACGTCACTGGTGACGGCGTGATCGCCCTGTGGGCGGATCGCTTCGCCAACGGTAGCGAGAGCGCAGCCCCCGTGGCCGAGGCCGAACAGGCGTAAGCTCGCCGAGATAGCCCGGCCATCCTCTGCAAAACCCGCAGGCCCGGACCATGTTCGGGCCTGCGTCGTTTCTGCCAGCTTCACTGCTTTTGTACGTATTCCTCCTCCCTCTCTTTACCCCTCGCTGCCGTGAACAGCACTGGCGCTACCCTCTGCATCAGACAAAATTATTGGCATATGCTACATATGAGCGTATAAATGGCTTATGCCAATTAGGAGTCACCATGCCAAGACCCAAGATTGCCCGCCAGATCTGTGGCCGCCCCGCCAACAGCTGCTTCAAACCCAACGGCCGCCCCATGCATCAGCTGGAACAGGTCACGCTGGCCCCTGACGAGTTCGAGGCACTGCGCCTCGTCGACCTTCAAGGAATGCAGCAGCAGGAGGCCGCCCTGGTGATGGGGGTTTCCCGCCAGACCCTGGCCAATATCCTGAAAAAAGGGCGCTACAAGGTGGTGGAGTGTCTGAGTCTGGGCAAGGCATTGATGATGCAACCCGCCGAGCCCGACCACCCAACCAGTGGAGAAGAGCCGACATGAATGCTGTCACAACCATGACCACCAACCCCAGCAACAGCGCCCTGATGCTGAGTCAGGGGTTGCTGGCTGGCCACTTTACCCGTGCCGAGCAGCTGCAAATTCTTAACCCCGAAGGGAACGTTATCGCCACTCTGACCAACCCGGCCGCCGCCGAAGGCTGCCACGGCAAGCAAGCGCTGCTCGACGCCCTCGCCCATCATCAGGTAGGTCAGGTGGTGGTGCGCAATATCGGCGAGCGGATGCTGGGTCGCCTGCTGGCGGCCAATATCCGGGTGCTGCAGTGCCGCTCTGCCCGCCTGCCGCTGCCCGCGCTGCTGGCCCCCGCCAATCTGCAACTTCTCACCGAGGCCAGTCAGGGGCGTCCGTCTCGCCGTCATCAGAGCAAGGCGACTATCCGTGCCATCCAGCCCGTCGGCGCAGGCCAGAGTCATAGCCATTGTCATGGTGATTGCAACAGTGGCTCCGATCACTGTTGCGCCAGTAGTGGCAATCAGGTAGAGAGCTCACGACAAGGCCATACTTGTTGTCATGGCAGTGAAGGCGCCAACCAGCAGGGCGGTTGCTGCCATCATCACTGATGCCATCGCCGTGCATGTCATCACCATCAAGGAGAAGAGACCATGTCCATCTGGTTGTTAAGCCTGCTCGCCTCGTTCGTGTTGATCCTGGCCATGGGCACCATCATCTGGTGGCGCCAATACCAGCTTGCCCAGAAGCGGGAAGATAAAGAGGTACGCCCCTGCGGCTGCTCCAGCGCCTGCGCGGATCACTTCTACCAGATCAGCGAGCCGACGCCCAAAAAGTAACCTGACCGTAAACGCCATAGCCGCAGAGATAAGGTCGGCAAAATAAGGGCGCGTGGAATCGAGAGGCGCATAAAAGAGAGGGGGCACCTGCTGGTGCCCCCTCTCTATTTACTCCTCGCCATGCTTGAACCGCCTCTTCCCCCCCTTACGCTCATCACACACGCTCAACCCGGCTCGGCGCCGCTGGCCGCCACGCTCGCAGAGCAGGCCGGATCCTGATACTGCTGATAGATGGCATAAAACTCGGCCTTGTTGTGCAGAGCTGCGGCGACACAGGCGGGATCAAACTGGCTGCCGGCATGCTCCTCCAGATAAGCAAACGCCGTCTCGAACGGCCAGGCCTTCTTGTAGGGGCGCTCGCTGGTCAGGGCATCAAACACATCGGCCACCGTCACGATGCGGGCCGCCAACGGGATCGCCTCCCCCGCCAGCCCCAGCGGATAGCCGGTGCCGTCAAAGCGCTCGTGATGGCTGGCGATGATATTGGTCAGCATGTCGGTATGATGAATGCCATCGAGACCAAACTCGTTGATCATCAAACTGATCATCTCCCGCCCCTTGCCTGGATGGATCTTCATGATCTCGAACTCTTCCGGCGTCAGCTTGCCCGGCTTGAGCAAAATGGCATCCGGCACCGCGATCTTGCCGATGTCGTGCAGCTCGGAGAAGAGATAGATAAACTCCACCTCCTCATCGCTCAGCCCACAAGTCGGGGCCAGCGTCTTGGCAATCAGCCGGGAGTAGGCCGACATCCGGTGCAGATGGTTGGCGGTCTCCTCATCCCGATAGCGGCTGAACTCCCGCGCCGTGGTCAACGCGCCGCCAAGGGTCTGGATGGAGAAAAACTCAACCGCAATGATGGCCGAGAGCGCCTGTGCATAGGCCGACAGCTCGCTTCGGATCGGCTCCTCGAAGTATCCCGGCTCCATGGCATCGCAAAACAGAAAGCCAAACAGCTTGCTGTTGAACAGCAGCGGCTCGGTATAGCTGGAGGCATAACCCGCCTCCAGCACCTTGCGGCTGTGCTCCGATGCCGAGCCACGCAGGGCATCCAGATTGCCGAGCACCCGGGGCTGCTTGTGCTCCGCCAGATAACTCAGGGAGGGAACATCGCTCAGCTTCACCTCATACTGCACCAGTGGCGAGGGCCCCTCGGTACTGTGGGCAAAGGTCTTGAGCTGATCGGTATGGGGATCGTAAATCGCGATGGCCACCCGACTCAGCTTGTCAAAGCGCTGCCTGAGCGTGGCATGTACGCTCTGCATTTTTTCGCCAAATGAACTTTCCATCGCCTTCTCCAACGGGACCCCGTGATGGAAGTATAGTAACTCCCTTTGACGCTCTCCCCGCCACGGCGTCAAAATTGACAGAAAAATCAACAAAGCAGCTTCCCCACAACAAGCCTGCATGGCAGAGGCAATAGCCCTACCAAGGGCGCGTCATCAACGACTGCTGGTACAGCCCAATCTTGCCTGGTCGGAGATATTGTTCGGTTCTGCCATGCTGGCTGTATAGTTTTTGGTTAACCATTCCGGTAAAATCCGCGCCCTTAAAGAAGAGCCACCTAAGAGTGATTGAGCGATGTCCAACATAAAACAGGCCCCCAAAGTAGGATTCGTCTCCTTGGGTTGCCCCAAAAACCTGGTCGATTCAGAACGCATCCTGACCCAGCTGCGTACCGAAGGGTACGATGTGGTGCCCAGCTATGACGATGCCGAGCTGGTCGTCGTCAACACCTGCGGCTTTATCGACAGCGCGGTGCAAGAGTCGCTGGAAGCGATCGGCGAAGCGCTGGCCGAGAACGGCAAGGTGATCGTCACCGGCTGCTTGGGTGCCAAAGAGAACCAGATCCGCGAGATCCACCCCAAGGTGCTCGAGATCACCGGCCCCCACGCCTATGAAGAGGTGCTGGGCCACGTCCACAAATATGTGGAGAAGCCGCAGCACAACCCCTTCACCAGTCTGGTACCGGCCCACGGCGTCAAGCTGACCCCGCGCCACTACGCCTATCTGAAGATTTCCGAAGGGTGCAACCACCGCTGCACCTTCTGCATCATCCCCTCCATGCGTGGTGATCTGGTGAGCCGCCCCATCGGCGACGTGCTGGCAGAAGCCAAGCGCCTGAAAGAAGCGGGCGTGAAGGAGCTGCTGGTGATCTCCCAGGACACCTCCGCCTACGGCGTCGATGTGAAGCACCGCACCGGTTTCTACGACGGCATGCCGGTCAAGACCAGCATGGTCGCCCTGTGCGAAGAGCTGGCCAAGCTCGACATCTGGGTGCGCCTGCACTACGTCTACCCCTACCCGCACGTGGATGACGTTATCCCGCTGATGCGCGATGGCAAGGTACTGCCCTACCTCGATATTCCGTTGCAGCACGCCAGCCCGCGCATCCTGAAACTGATGAAGCGCCCGGGTTCGGTCGAGCGCACCTTGGAGCGGATCCAGAAGTGGCGCGAAATCTGCCCGCAGATCACCCTGCGCTCCACCTTTATCGTCGGCTTCCCGGGCGAGACCGAGGAAGATTTCCAGATGCTGCTGGACTTTATCGACAAGGCGGAGCTGGATCGCGTCGGCTGCTTCAAATACAGCCCGGTCGAAGGGGCGCTGGCCAACGAGCTGCCGGATCCGGTACCGGAAGATATTCAGGAAGAGCGCTTCCAGCGCTTTATGGAGCTGCAACAGCAAGTCTCCATCCGCAAGCTGGCCCGCAAAGTGGGTCAGGAGATGACCGTTATCATCGACGAAGTGGACGAAGAGGGTGCCACTGGCCGCTCCTTCGCCGATGCGCCGGAGATCGACGGTCTGGTCTACCTCAACGGCGAAACCGGCCTCAAGCCGGGGGACATGGTCAAGGTACGGATCGACGAATCCGACGAATATGACCTGTGGGCCAGCCTGATCAGCTAATTGAGGCCTTACCAGCCAAATGAAAAAAGCGCCTGCGGGCGCTTTTTTATTGGCTGAATGTCGCAGGCAAAACCGCTGGCCTAGCTCAAATCATGGAGCGCCTTGCCAAGGGGCGGCGTGAGGCGCAGGTCAGAGAAGCGCACCGCCAGCCCCTGCCGCTCCGGCGTGCAACACATCACCCCGATAAAGCAGCGCTCGCTTGGCGGGAACGGGGCGAGGCGCAGCAGCGGCCACACCTTGCCATCGGTGGAGTATTGCAAACGCAGGCAATCGGCCAGCCGGGTCAGCCGCAGCCAGAAGCGGCGCGGATTGCCGGGGAAAATGCCGGTGGCCCAGTCAGAGCGCGGATTGGTCAGCACGCTGCCGATCATCGGCTGGGCATCGTTGTACTCGATCCCCGCTTTCAGCCAGTGCGCGTCGTCTTGCAGCAGCATCAGCCCCGCCTGATCGTAGAGGGTGGTGAACTCCCCCTCGACGCAGACCTGAAAGGTAAACTCACCCGCCACCTCGCAGCCATAGACATGGCCGCTGTGGCGCTCGAAGCCATACCAGGTGCTGCGCCAAAAATCGGTCTGCTGGTCCGTGACTACCTGCAAGCCATCGCTGGTCTGGTGCCACTGGGCCGGTTCATTAAGCCAGCGCCATTGCGTCCCTTCCATCATCTCGTTTAACTCCTGTTGTCTCGCCAACTTTGCCTCCAGCGGAGGCCAGCCGCTTACTTGCCCTCTTTGAAGAGGATGGCGGTGAAGTGGCTCTCTTTGGTGCGCGGGAAGTAGCGATCCTTGTAGCACTGCTGCTCACTGCTCTCGCAATGCACCCCGTTGCTCAGGGTGTAGCTGCCAGGGTCGGCCCCCTGCAGGTTCTTCTGCAAACGGCTGGCCGCCTGCTCCCCGAGATGGGCGCGGGTCAGGCCAATCGAGATCCCCTGCGGGTCGGCGCAATAGCCGCCTTTCTTGTCGCACACCACCTTGGCGGCGGGAGAGAAAACGGCCGGAGCCGCGTGAACGCCCCCGATTAGCAGCAGCGCCACCAGCGCAGCCGAGCGTTTGAACATGGTGTTCCCTTGATAAACCTTGCAAATCAGGGCGTTAATTTATCACTCCGATTCCGTGATGGCCAATTGCAACCGCCCTATCAGCCGGTTACCGCGCAAAGCCCACATAGAGGCTTGGCGCCAAGCGGGCCGCCACCGCAGCGGGGCTGGCTTATCGGGGGGCGAACATGTGTAATAGCCGCCTGTATACGTCAGTCAAAGAGTCCGCCATGCAACTCAAACCCCTTCTCAAGGGGCGCTTTCAGCCCCACTGGCAGGCCAGCCACGATCTCATCGAACAGGTGGTCATCTCCTGCATCACGGAGCGGCGCCTGATCCCCGAGGGGGAGCCCCTGATGCGTCAGGGGGAGCTATTGCGGGATCTGGTGCTGGTGCCGAATGGCCGCATCGCCATGGGCCACACCGCCATGAATGGTCGCCGCTTTCAGCTCGGCACCCTGGAGTGCGACAACCAGCTCTTTGGCGAGATGGAGTTCTTCACCGGCTACCGCTGCCAGCTCGACATCATCGCCGAGGAGCCGCTGGAAGTGGCCCGCATCGACGGCGAGCAGCTGGAGCAGGCGCTGGTCGCCCACCCCAAGGTGGCGCTCTTCTTTGCCACCGCCATTGCCATCGACTATCAGGACACGGTGGATATCTTCACCTGCCGCATGCTCTACCCCATCAGCTACAACATCGCCCTCGACCTCTATCACAGCCACTGCCACGACAATCCGGTGAGCGGCTTTCGCAAGGGGTATCAGGAGGCGGAACGCTTCGGCACGACCGACCGGGTCTACCGGCGGGCGGTGAAAGAGCTGATGGATAAAGGATTGGTGGAGCGCGGCGAGGAGGGGTTGCAGATCCGCGATCTGGCGGGGCTCAGGGCCTTTCTGGAGCAACCATAAGTCGCGAGCATCAGTCGCCGCCTGAACAGCGACAAGCGGAACAGCAACAAAAAAGAGGGGCGGTCGATACCGCCCCTCTTGCTGTTTACTCTCCCGCTCAGGCCAGACATGGCTGGGGCCGGGCCATCCGCAGCGACGCCACCAGCATGGCGAGGATCACGCCGTAGATAAGCGGGATGGCGTACATCACCGCCTGCAGACCGATCACCTGCTCGAACATAGCGCTGATGGCCGGGCTGAACATGGCCCCCGCGCTGCCGCTGATAAGGATGTAGGAGACGTTCTTGCTCGATGCCTGCCGTACAAACGACACCCCGTAGGCGATAAAGGCGTTGTAGAGCGCGGCGCAGACAAAGCCGTAACCGTAGGTGAGGTAAGGCAGCTGGCTCAGGTTGTCGGTGGTGACGATAAGCGCCGTCATCCCCATCGCCAGCGTGATGATCACCAGGAGGAAGGTGCGGATCGCAACGCGGGTCACGATGGCGGTAGAGACCAGCGCGCCGAGCAGGGCCGCCGTCCAGTACTGGGTGATGATATTGCCCGCCTCCTCGAAGGGGATGCCGAACTTGTTCTTCACGAACATGGGCGCCCAGGTGAGGAAGGTGTAGAGCGCCAGCATGCCAAGAAAAAGCCCCAACCCGCCGCTGATGATGCCAAGGTTCCACTCCGAGTGCTCGTTGCCAGCGCTCTCGCCGCCCGCCTCGCAGCTGCGGAAGTTGGTCAGCACCGCCACCAGCATGGTCGCCAGCGCCACCACACCCACCGCCAGATAGCTCCAGCTCCACGCCATGGCGTGAGTCAGGGTGTAGGTGGTGATAAGCGGGAAGACCACCCCGGCCACGTTGAAGGTGGCATCCTGCACCACCAGCATGGTGCTCTGCATCCGCGCCTGCCAGACGCTCACCACCAGCGTCCCCGCAATGCAGAGCCCCACCCCGCCGCACAGGCCAATCACCGTCATGGCCGCCATCACCACATAGAGCGAGCCGGTCAGATGGAGCGAGGCCGCCGCCAGCGCGATCAGGCCGTAGCAGATCAGCGTCATCCGCTTGAGGCCCACCTTCTCGATGAGGAAGAAGGCGGCAATGGTGCCCGCCAGCGCTCCGCCGTTGAGCAGGGAGAAGATGGAGGCCACCTGATTGACGTCGGCGCCGAACTTGGCGGCGATGGGGTCGATCAGCATGCCGAACTGGGTCGCAAAACCGGCCATCACGAAGTTGGCCAGGAAGCTGATGGCAGTGAGGGAGAGCTTATTGTTCATATTGGATCTCTCATAAGGTCAGGGTGCGTGCAGGGTTGGGCGGGCTGCGGCGCTTACAGCGCGGTGTGCAGCGCCAGCTCGATCATCTGGTTGAAGGAGAGTTGCCGCTCTTCGGCCGTGGTCTCTTCACCGGTCAGGCAGTGGTCAGAGACAGTCAGGATGGCGAGCGCCTCTATCCCCTGCTGATGGGCCAGCCCGTAGAGACCGGCCACCTCCATGTCGATGCCGAGCACGCCGAACTTCTCCAGCGCCGGAATGAGGTTTTCGTCCGGATCGTAATAGAGGTCGCCGGTGAAGATATTGCCCACCTTGACCGGAATCGCCTTCTCCTGCGCCTTGGTAAACGCCTTGTGCAGCAGAGCGAAGTCCGCCGAGGTGGCCATCTGGTAACCGGCGCTGCGCTTGGCGTTGGTCGGGGAGTCGGTGCCCGCCGCCTGTGCCAGAATCACGTCACGCATCTGCACGTGGCGCTGGGTCGCCCCCAGACTGCCGATACGGATGATCCGCTTGACCCCGAAGTCGTTCACCAGCTCGTGGGCGTAGAGCACCATGGAGGGGATCCCCATGCCGTGGCCCATCACCGAGATGCGCTGGCCGTTGTAATAGCCGGTGTAGCCCAGCATATTGCGCACATTGGTCACCTCGCGCGCATCGGTCAGAAAGGTCTCGGCGATATAGCGGGCCCGCAGCGGGTCCCCCGGCATGATGACGGTCTCGGCGAAATCGCCCGGGTTGGCATTGATATGAGCGGTCATTATTGTTGTGCTCCAGTTTGACTCGTGTGGATGAGGGCATCCTAGCCCCCGCCCCCTCGCCCCTTGCAGGACAAAAGTCCTGTTGCCCCGATCGAGATCCCAGTTCCGGCAACTTCTCAAGAGCCGCCCCCACGAGCCCCCTTAGCCGCCGCTTGTCTGCCCCCGCACACCCCACCCCAACCCAGCCCTGCCCTGCCCCTGCGGCAAGCGAGCCGTCACTCGCCCAGCGATAACGCCCCAGCACCCCAAAAAGCGCGGGGGGCCTGATGGCCCCCCGCAAACACACCGGATGAGAAAATGTCTTACTTGGCGGCGCTATCCTTCACGCACTTCTGGACAAAGCTGTTCTTGGCCGCACCAGCCAGCTTCTTGTCGGCCGCCGCCTTCTCGCACTTGGCCGCCGGATCCACCGCCGCGCCCGTCTTCACGCACTTCTGGATAAAGCTGTTCTTGGCCGCACCGGCCAGCTTCTTGTCGGCGGCCACCTTCTCGCACTCGCCGCTCGCGGCGCCAGCGGCATCTTTCACGCACTTGCCGACAAAGCTGGTCTTGGCGGCGCCGTTAAGCTTTTTGGCAGCGGCCTGCGCCTCGCACTGCAACTGGGCTGTGTCGTTGGCAAAGACCGGATTGGCCAACAGCACGCTGCCGCAGAGCAGGCCGAACAGGATGGTACGCTTCATGGGAGATATCCTCTCTATCAGGTGATGTGTTTGCATGGTCATATTTGCATGACGATGTGTTGCAAATGGCTGTGATTGCAACAGCTGATTGTTGCCGCAGCTCCCCCGCCTCGCCAGCTTGGGAGCGGAGCACAGGGCAACCATCGCCCGCACTATAGCGCCGATTGGCAGAGCGGGATTGTCCCCGTAAAGCCTTCTCCAACAGCAAGCCTGTCCCCTACTTTCCCGCCAACCCCAATAGAATCAAGGGTCATGGGAATCCTGCCTCCGCCCACACCCTTTTATTGAGCCAGCGCAAAAAATCAGTCGTTACTGACACTTACGTCATTTTTTGACTGGTGTGGCCAGATTCGATTGGCTTAACATAGCCATCCGGTGCCTATTCATCAGTGATTGGTTGCAGCCCTAGCTGGTTAATGGAGCATTTTGGAAGCTGTAATCCACGGGCGGTAACGTGGGTTTTGCACAGTGATTGATGTATTGCGTAGGTTGGCGTTGAGCGTAGCGAAGCCCAACACGTATGCCTCCGGTTAGTTGGTTCCCATTTCGTGTAACCGAACAGACCGAATATTTCACCCCGATACCGGAAAGGAGAACCATGCGCTATCGCCGAGCAACAACCAGTGGGGCATGTTGGTTCTTCACCGTCAACCTGGCTGACCGACAGCAGGATCTGCTGGTACGTCATATCGACCTGCTGCGCGAAGTGACCCGCCACGTCAAACAGCAACACCCCTTCGAGATTATTGCCATGGTGGTGATGCCGGATCATCTTCATGCCATTTGGCAACTACCGCCGGGTGACAGTGACTATCCCATGCGCTGGTCTCTGATCAAGGCCGGCTTTTCACGGGGCATTGCCAAAACAGAGCGGATACGGGAGAGCCGACTCAGAAAACGGGAACGCGGTATCTGGCAACGCCGTTATTGGGAACATTTGATCCGGGATGACAAGGATCTACAAGCCCATGTCGATTACATCCACTTCAATCCGGTCAAACATGGTTATTGTGCCAAACCGGTCGATTGGTCTTACTCGTCAATTCATCGCTATATCACCGCAGGATGGATAATGCCAGATTGGGCCATTGATAGTGACTCGGGTCGGGAATAATCGGCTTGGGATGTGTTGTAGGTTGGCGCTGAGCGCAGCGAAGCCCAACAAACGGGATTTATGATTTCCAAAACAAGATGAATTTTGAACATACCAAAATCAACAACCAAATAAATTTTAGCTTTCACGGTAAACGTTGGGCTTCACTTCGTTCAGCACCAACCTACGATATTTAGCCCAACATACGGGATAGATGTACCACCATTCGATTATATAAACTTGGAAAACATCGCCTGTCATATACCGTAAATACATGACCAGACATATCTATATGTGCACCATACAATAGCAAAACGGCGTGATGGCATTTTAATTAACATAATAACATTAAATAATTCACCAAAAAGCAACCAATAGGAGCATTAAATGTTAGAGGATGTTTTTAACTCAATAAAGGCTCATCTGTATGATAGAGCAGTTAGCCCCTTAATGGGCAGTTTTATTGTTTATGGATAGTGTGGAATTATAAATTACCACTCTTGATAATGTCTAAAGAACCAATATTAGAAAAATATAGAATAATAAGCGAGGTCCTTTACACACCAGAAAGCTCAATATATTTAAATGGACTGGCATATCCTACACTTACAGCGCTTGCGTATATATTTATATATCCATACCCTGCAGAGTTTGTATTTAAGTTCACTAGAAATCGGCAAAAATCGCTCTCTAACATTAAGAGAAGAATAGAAAGCGAGACGCTTCTTACAATCAAGGAGTCCGTAGAGCTACGCCGAGAAATAGAACGACTAGAAGATGTCTTTATCGCTGACTTAGGTAAAAAAGATGCAGAGATCGAGAGACTGAAAGTCAAGCTAAATGAAAGTACCCCTGCAAAAATAGATACTGAAAATGAAGAGGGCAGTATAATAAATAATATGTTACTGAATGAAACTGAATATGAAATATTAAGTATGTTAGAAGATGAGAACATTTCTGAAAGTACAATTGTTCGATTATTTGACGGGCGAAGGACTACTGGCTGGGTCAAGTACCATCTTGAAAAGCTTGAGAGACTTGGTTTGATAAATAAAACTAGAGATGAGTTTGGAGATGAAGTTTGGTATATTACATATAATGGTCGAACATATTTAATCGAAAAGCAGTTAGCTTTTGAGAAAAATGAACTTTAAACAATAATTGGAATATTACCACGCCATAAATAAAACAGACATATGAGCAAATACAAACCCCCCGTTACCGGGGGATTTTTATTTCTATCTGTTATCTCAACTCGGCGGCTTAACCCACCAAAAACGCCCTTAACCGGGCAAACTCCGCTGGCAAATCCACGGAGAGCAGCGGCAGTTCGGCATGCTTGGCGAGCGGGCCGGGCAGCGGTACATCGAGATGCAGGATCTCGTCCACCGACTCCTTGAACTTGGCAGGATGGGCGGTGCACAGGAACACCCCCACTTCGTCCTCGGCCAGCTGTTCGCCCAGCAGATCCCAGGCAATGGCGCCGTGGGGTTCGCAGAGGTAATCCAGCTGATGAAGGCGTTTCAGCGCATCGCGGGTCTGGGCGTCGTCACGCATGCCGGAGCCCAAAGTCTCCAGCGCCCAGCCTTTGCGACGGCAGAGCTCCTCGACCCGCGGCCAGTTGTTGGGGCGGCTGACATCCATGGCGTTCGACAGGGTTGCCACTGTCTGGTGCGGCTCCCACTGACCGGTTTTCAGGTAGCGCGGCACGGTATCGTTGGCGTTGGTGGCGGCGATAAAGCGCTTCACCGGCAGCCCCAGCGCCTTGGCAATCAAGCCCGCAGTGAGGTTGCCAAAGTTGCCGGACGGCACGCTGATCACCGCCTTGGCGCGGGAGGCTTTGGGCAACTGGGCCACCGCTTCGAAGTAGTAGCAAACCTGCGCCAGCAGACGGCTGATATTGATGGAGTTGGCGGAGTTGAGGCCAATGGCCTTTTTCAGCGCCTCGTCATCAAAGGCCTGTTTTACCAGCGCCTGACAGGCATCGAAGTCGCCATCGATGGCGATGGTGCGGATATTGCCGCCGAGGGTGCAGAAGAGCTTCTCCTGCAGCGGGCTTATCTTGCCCTTGGGATAGAGGATCACCACTTCAATACCCTCCAGCCCGTAGAAGGCGTGGGCCACGGCGGCGCCAGTGTCGCCGGAGGTGGCGGTGAGAATGGTGATCTTGTCGTTTGTTCTAAAGGCCGCGAGGCACTGGGCCATAAAGCGGCCGCCGAAATCCTTGAACGCCAGGGTCGGGCCGTGGAACAGCTCGAGGGCATAGGTGCCATCTTTCAATTTGACCAGCGGCGCCGGGAAGGTGAAGGCGGCGTTAACAAGCTCGCTCACCTTGGCGGCGGGCACTTCGTCCCCCAGCAGGTGGCTCAGGATGCGGGCAGAGCGTTCGGCCAGCGGCAGATCGAGCAGGGCATCCACATCGGCGAGCGGTTCGAGTTGTTCGGGGAAGAAGAGCCCCTGTTCGCGACCCAAGCCCTGACGCACCGCCTGCGCGAAGCTCACCTGTTCGCTGTTGTCCTTGATGTTGTAGAGATTCATAGCTCGCTTCCTGTTACCCGTGCCCCGGCCATGTCCAGTTTGCAGACCCGGGCAAATCCATCTTCGTTCTGCACAAAATGTGCTTCCATCCAATCCTTCATCCGCTCGGCCTGCGCCAGATCCTTCATCACCACAAACACGGTGGGACCGGAGCCGGAGATGCCGGTGGCCAGCGCCCCGTTCTGGGCCGCCTGCGCCCGCACCTCGGCAAAGCCTTCGATCAGCGCCGCGCGGTAGGGTTCGGCAATCACGTCTTTCAGTACGCTCGCCGCCAAGCCCTCCTGTCCGGTGTAGCTGGCGTGGACAAAGGCAGCCAGGCGACGACCGTAGGTGAGGCAATCCTGACGGCGATATTGGGCCGGCAAAATGGCGCGGGCGGCGGCGGTCGAAACCACGGTACCCGGGTAGCAGACCACCCAGTACCACTGATCGAACACCGGAATACCCTGACTGATAACGCCGTGCTCTTCCAGCACCAGCTGCATGCCGCCCAGATAACAGGGCGCCACGTTGTCGTAGTGAACGGAGCCGGAGATCTTGCCTTCCATCTCCCCCATCAGCAGCAGCAGGGCGTGCTCATCGAGCGGCTCGCCGTGAAAGGCGTTGAGCCCCTCCAGCGCCGCCACCACGCTACAGGCGCTGGAACCCAGACCCGAGCCGACCGGCAGGTTCTTCTCCAACACCATTTCGAGCGGCTTGAGACCGAGGCCGCGCTTCTCCAGCGCCTCGCCATAGGCGACCCAGCAGTCGTGGAGGATATTCTTTTTCGGATCGTCCGGCAGCTTGTGGGCGTAGCGGCCCACAGAGGACAGCGCAAAAGGCACGTCAGCCGCTTTTACCTGCACCCGATCGCCGAGCAGAGAGCCATCCACGGGGGCGAGCGCCGCCCCCAGTACATCGAATCCCACGCTCAGGTTGGCGCTGGAGGCAGGCGCGTAGGCGACTACGCTACCGCCGTCCGTCATATAAGAGGGGTACATGTCTGAACTCATGCTTATAGCTCCTGCTTCCAGTTCTGGGTGCGCAGCACGTCGGCAAAGACGCCCGCCGCAGTCACTTCGGTACCGGCGCCATAGCCGCGCAGCACCAGCGGGATCGGCTGGTAGTAGGTGGAGAAGAAGGCGAGCGCGTTCTCCCCGTCTTTGACCTTGAACAGCGGCTCGTCACCACCGACCGCCTTGATGGCGACCTTGCACTTGCCACCCTCGATGGAACCCACATAACGCAGCACCTTGCCTTCACGCTGGGCCGCGGCGAACTGGTCGCGGAACCAGCCGTCAGCCTCCGGCAGGCGGGCCATAAAGGCTTCCACGTCGCCGCTCACGTCAAAGCCCGGCGGCAGCGCCTGCTCTACCTCGACATCGGAGAGCTCCAGCGCCATGCCAGCCTCACGAGCCAGAATGAGCAGCTTGCGCGCCACATCCATGCCGTTGAGATCGTCGCGGGGATCCGGCTCGGTAAAGCCGTTGCTGCGGGCGATTTGGGTCGCCTCGGAGAAGGCCATCCCTTCATCCAGCTTGCCGAAGATAAAGGAGAGCGAACCGGAGAGAATGCCGTCGAAGGCACGCAGCTTGTCACCGGCCTTGATGAGGTTCTGCAGGTTCTCGATAACCGGCAGACCGGCGCCCACGTTGGTCTCGTACAGGAACTTGCGGCGAGTCTGGCGGGCAGTGCGGCGCAGCGCCTTGTAGTAATCGAGCGAGCCGGTGTTGGCCTTCTTGTTCGGGGTGACCACATGGAAACCGGCGGCGAGGAAGTCGGCATACTGGACGGCCACCTCCTCGGAGGAGGTGCAGTCAACGATCACCGGGTTGATGATGTGGCTATCTTCCACCAGCTTTTTCACCCCTTCCAGCGAGAAGCTGTCGCGGGCTTCCACCAGCTGTTCGCGCCAGTTGGCGAGGTTCAGGCCATCCTTGTTGACCGCCATCTGGCGGCTGTTGGCGATGCCGACCACGCGAAGGCCAGTGCCCTGCTCGGCCAGTACCGGTTGCTGGCGGGCAATCTGATCCACCAGCGCGGCACCGACGCCACCGACACCGACCACAAAGAGATCGATAAACTGCTGGCTGCCAAAGAAGTTCTGGTGGCACGCCTTGATGGCTTCCGCCACCTTGCGATCCCGCACCACCGCCGAAATGGAGCGCTCGCTGGAGCCCTGCGCAATGGCGACGATATTGATGGAGGCTTGCGCCAGCGAGGTGAAGAAGCGGGCCGCCATCCCCTTGCTGGTACGCATGCCGTCACCGATCAGGGAGATGATGGCCAGATCGTTCATGATCTCCAGCGGGTCGAGCAGCTGGTTCTTGAACTCCAGCTCGAACTCGCGCTCCAGCACCTTGCGGGTCTTGTCACTGTCGTAGCTGTGGATACAGAAGCTGACGCTGTACTCGGAAGAGGATTGAGTGATCAGCACAATGCTGACCCCGGCGCGGGAGACGGCGGAGAAGATGCGACCGGCCATGCCGACCATCCCCTTCATGCCGGGACCGGATACGTTGAACATGCACATGCCGGCCAGATCGGAGATGGCCTTCACTTTCAGGTCATCATCGCCGCTCTCGGGGCCAATCAGGGTGCCCGGCCCCTGCGGGTTGAAGCTGTTCTTGATAAGGCATGGAATATGGAACTGGGCCACCGGCGCGATGGTTTTCGGGTGCAGCACCTTGGCGCCGAAGTAGGAGAGCTCCATCGCCTCCTTGTAGGAGAGGGTTTTCAGCAAGTAGGCATCCGGCACCAGACGGGGGTCGCAGCTGTAGCAGCCTTCGACGTCAGTCCAGATCTCGCAGCACTCGGCATCGACACAGGCGGCCAGCACGGCAGCGGAGTAGTCGGAGCCGTTGCGGCCCAGCAGCACGGTCTCGCCCTTGTCGCTGCCACCGGTAAAGCCCGGCATCAGATAGAGACAATCGCTGCGTAATCCCTTGGCGGCAAAGCGCAGGCGGGAGGCTTCGATATCGACATGGGCTTCCAGATAACCGCCATCGGTCACCAGCAGCTCTTCCGGTACGATCAGCTCCAGATCCAGACCGCGCACCCGCAGCAACTCGTGCATAAAGGCGATGGAGAGGTTCTCGCCACGGCTCAGGATGCGCGCCTGCACGTTGTCCGGGCAGAGGCCCAGCAGACGGATGCCCTGCATCAGCCGCTCCACCTGATCCAGCTCGGCGGTGAGACGGGCCAGCAGCGCCTTGTCATCGAGCGCCGGATAGGCCGCCTTCAACCCGGCCAGCAGGCGGGAGAAGATGCCGTTGACTTCAAACAGGGTGGAACTGGCATCCATGCCGCGGCTGGTCTGTTCCACCAGCGCCACCAGATGATTGGTCACCTTGGCAGGTGCAGAGAGCACCAGGGCTACCTGAGATTGGCCGTGGGTGTTGACCGCGATATCGGCCACCCGTAAAAAACGTTCTGCATCGGCCAGTGAAGACCCGCCAAATTTCAACACTCTCATCGCTTTCTCTCCCTGTAAATCTATGAAATTCAATCTAAAAACCAATCCAACAAAAAGGCCCGTACTGGGTGGGTACGGGCCTTTTCTGATTTCTGTGCTTGTTCGTCAGCGCATCAACCGGCCCCAGTGCCACCTGTGGTGGTACCGGTAATAATGGTGGTGGTGATGACGTTGGTGAATAACTGCATGACGAACACTCGTTGACGAAGCTGGCTTTTAGCAATACCGCGGCGGGCGATGGGCTGTCAACTTAAACCTCTTCGCTACTCGCGCCCAAAGCGGCGCGCAAGGTCTTTGCAGAGCAGGTGGAGCATGTTCAAATCCCGCTGCGGCAGCATGGGTACCCGATCCATCACCCATTGATGCAGTTTTTCATCCTGCGAAACTCCGAGCTCACCAAGCAATTCTGCTGTTTTGCTTTTCAGCACCCGAACCTGCCCGGCATTATCAAAATTTTCTGCTACTGCAGCGGCGCCGTCGGCGTTCAGCTCATCCATCAGCTGACTCATCTCGTAGGCGTAGAGCATGATCGCCTGCCCCAGATTGAGGGAGGGGTAGCTTACCTTGAGGGGCAGATAGCTGATGAGATCGACCTCGGCCAGCTGCTCGTTGGAGAGCCCCGACTCCTCGCAGCCAAAAACGATGGCGACCTTGCCGAGCGATGGCTTGGCGCGGATCTGCTCGCGGATCTCCCCCGGCGTGAGGTAGTGCTGGTAACGGCCGCGCTCACGGGCGGTGGTGGCGATCACCAGATCCATGTCGGCCAGCGCCTCGGGCAGGGTCTCGAACGCCTCGGCCTGGGTCAGGATCTCCTGCGCGCCGTGAGCTACCCAGCTCGCCTCCTCCTCTTCGTGTACCCGGCTCGCCACCAGTCGCATGGCATCGAATCCCATGGTTTTCATGGCGCGGGCAGCTGCCCCCACGTTCGCAGGCCGGGCAGGTGCCACCAGGACAAAATAGAGCTTCATCGGGTTTCCTCACAGGCCGGACGGCCTCTCAAACAGACAGCAAACAGTCGCTAAACCATCACCAAAACTGGGGCGCAATCTACCTTTTATCCCCGAAAATTGCCACTTGAACAGACGTTTGAATGTTGCGATAGTGGCCTGACGTGTGAACAAATTACACCCAATCCTTCGCGCTATCGGCCCGACAGATCACAAGGAAGAGAGAGATGCAGCAGCCATTGGAACAGGCCGTCGCCGAGACTATCTTGCAACGCTTCGAGTCGTTTTACAGCCGGTTTCTCGAGATAACCCAGGGCAGCAAGAGCCGCTTCGAGAACAGTGACTGGCTGGGAGTGCAGCTCGCCGGGCGCGAGCGTATTCGCCTCTATGACCACCATGTGGGGGCCACCGCCAGCTCCATCCGCCAGATGATGGGGGAGCACCACGCCACCCAGGAGCTGCTCAAGCGGGTCAAGAGCGCTTTCAGCGATCTGCTGCCCCGTTGTGACAACTTCGAGGTGGCGGAGTCCTTCTTCAACTCCGTCTATCGCCGGATCTTTCGCCATCGCAATATCCGCGACGAGAACCTCTATATCCACCCCTTCGTCAGCCGCGGTGACAAGCCCGATCTCAGCGCATTGCTGCGCATCTATCGCACCGATCTCGCCCACCTGCCGCAGACCCTGAGCCAGCTGCTGGGGGATTACAGTTTCACCCTCCCCTATGAGGACAAGCAGCGGGATATTGTCGACATCCACCGCCATCTTGCCGAGAACGGCCCGCAAATCCTGCATGATGAGCCGTTTGCCATCGAGCTATTGAAAGAGGTGTTCTACCGCAACAAGGGGGCCTATCTGGTGGGGCTGATCCGGGTGAAGGATCAGGTCTTCCCCTTTATCCTGCCCCTGCTCAGCACCGGCCAGAGCATCTATGTGGACACCGTCATCTTCGAGCCGGATCTCGCCTCCATCGTGTTTGGCTTCGCCCGCGCCTACTTTATGGTCTATGCCCGCGAACCGGCGCTGTTTGTCGCCTTCCTGCGCCAGATCATGCCCCACAAGCCCGATTACGAGATCTACAACGCCATCGGCTGCCAGAAGCACGGCAAGACCGAGCTCTATCGCCACTACCGCCACCATCTGGCCCAGAGTCGGGATCAGTTCATCATCGCGCCGGGCATCAAGGGGATGGTAATGAGCGTGTTTACCCTCCCCTCCTACGATGTGGTGTTCAAGGTGATCAAGGACGAGTTCACCCCCCCGAAGGATGTGAGCCACGAGCAGGTAAAGGCGAAATACCGGCTGGTTAAACAGCACGATCGGGTTGGCCGGATGGCCGATACCCAGGAGTTCACCAACTTCGAGTTTCCGCTGGATCGCATCTCGCCCGAACTGCTGGCCGAACTCAAGACGGTGGCCCCCTCGGCCCTCACCATCACGGACGACAAGCTGGTGATCAAGCACCTCTACACCGAGCGCAAGATGATCCCCCTCAACCTCTATCTGGACAAGGCGGACGAGCAGCAGACCCGGCTCGCGCTGGAGGAGTACGGCAACGCCATCAAGCAGCTGGCGGCGGCCAACATCTTCCCGGGGGACATGCTGTTCAAGAACTTCGGCGTCACCCGCCATGGCCGGGTGGTCTTCTACGACTACGACGAGATCTGCTACATGACGGAGTGCAACTTCCGCCAGATCCCGCCGCCGCGCTACCCCGAGGATGAGTGGAGCGCCGAGCCCTGGTATTCGGTGGCCCCCAACGACATCTTCCCCGAGGAGTTCGCCACCTTCCTGCTGCAAAAGCCGCAGGTGCGGGAGATCATGTTGCAGCTGCACAAGGAGATGTTCGACGCCAACTACTGGAAGATGCTGCAGAGCAACATCAAGGTGGGGGTGTTCGAGGATGTCTATCCCTACCGGCGCAAGAAGCGCTTCAAGTACCAGCGCGGCGGCTGATCCCGCTGGCCCAGCGCAAATGGCAGCAACGAAAACGGGGTGGCCCAAGCCACCCCGTTTTGCTATCCGCTTTGCGCCTTAACTGCCGCGACGGCGGATCACCCCCTCCTGCATGGTGCTCGCCACCAGCACCCCGTCACGGGTGAAGAACTGGCCGCGTACCAGACCGCGACCGCTGCTGGCGCTCGGGCTGTCTACCACGTAGAGCAACCAGTCGTCGAAGCGGAAATCCCGGTGGAACCACATGGAGTGATCGATGGTGGCCACCTGCATATCCGGCTCCCAGTAGGACACCCCGTGCGGCTGCAGCGAGGTGAGCAGGAAGTTGAAGTCGGAGGCGTAGGCCAGCAGGTATTTGTGCACCCGCAGATCGTCCGGCATCTGGCCGTTGGCCTTGAACCAGACGTGACGCACCGGGTCCTGCACCGTCGGCCGAATAGGGTCGACCAGGGTCACCGGGCGCATCTCGATGGGCTGCTCGCAGAGGATCTTGTCGCGCAGGGAGGCCGGGATCAGGTTCTCGTAGGGACGCACCAGCTCCAGCTCGCTCTTGAGCTCCTCCGGCGGAGTGATGCCGGTGGGCATCTGCGCCTGATGCTCGAAACCATCGGCGGGCACCTGAAACGAGGCGTTGAGATAGAAGATGGGCTTGCCGCCCTGAATAGCCTTGACCCGGCGGGTGGAGACGGTCTGGCCGTCACGGATATTCTCCACGTCATAGACGATGGGACGGGTCACATCCCCCGGACGCAGGAAGTAGGAGTGAAAACTGTGAACCTGACGGCCGGTCTCGACCGTCTGCTTGGCGGCTGACAAGGCCTGCCCCATTACCTGTCCGCCAAACACGGCCCGCAGACCGAGATCCTGGCTCTGGCCCCGAAACAGGCCCTCCTCGATTTTTTCCAGCGCCAGCAACGCCAGCAGCTCATCAAGTACCTTGCTCATCGTTCACTCCTCTATCAGAGCCGCACAGGCTAACAAGCTCACCGGAGCAGAGCAACCTCGGCCACGTCTTAGCGGGCAAGCTGACGACAGAAACGCCCCGCCCCCCCTTACCCACCGCCCTTTGGCCTGTGCAGGGCGGGTATTGGATGTAAACATTGGATACAAAAAAGCCCGCACCATCTGGTGCGGGCCTTTTGCTTGGCCGTGTCCCGTCCTGAATATGGTTTACACCTTTCCCCCCAATAAATGGAGAACCCGATGGGACAAGGTGTGAAACGGACACAGCGCGATTACTCG
>NZ_JBFOCS010000075.1:0-22237 GCF_040907905.1 Aeromonas sp. s13
GGCAATCAGGTGCAACTTCAGCCTGGCAAGCGGGATAGCGGGAAGTTAGTAATAAGTTACGAGAATTTGTCCGATTTGGACCGTATATTGGGCTATTTTGGCGTGTCGGAATCGTGATTTTTACGCTTTTTGTAGTAATAAAACATCCATTCCTTTTGATATGACCATAACCCTGATTTGCCGCGGAAAGCCGCAAAAATTAAGGATTTTTGTCATATTGCAATAGCTGCCCTCAAGGGTATAATTTGACCGGCTTTAAGAGCTGTTAACATGGGGTCTTCGGATCCCGATTTTTTACAGTTCTGTAATGTTCAGGGGTAGGTTGGTGAAGCAGAAAATAGCCTTGGAAGGTTTGACACTGGCCTTGGTTATGCTCGTTTGTCAGCTCATCCTGATCCTGGCGATGAGTGCCGTCTGGTTTTACCTGACTGGTGCCAGCGCCGGTTATTCCGCCCTCTACGGAGGGGGGATGTACTGGGTTCCTCAAGCCTTGTTTACTGTCTGGGTGCTGCGCCGCAAGGTGACAACCGAGAGTGTGGGCCTGGTTTTGCGGGACTTTTATGGTGGGGCAGGGATTAAGCTCATTTCTACAACAGGTCTATTCGCCCTGATGTTTGGTGCGGGAGTCGAGGTCGTTACCGTCTCGTTTTTCGCCACTTATATCCTCGCCCTCGTTGTACAGTGGATGGTTTCATTCACGCTTAACAACCACTATTAGGAAAACTCATGTCTGCAACCGGAGAAGTCCTGACTCCTCAGGGATATATCTCCCACCACCTGACCCACCTTCAAGTCGGGTCCGGGTTCTGGACGGTCAATATCGACTCAATGGTATTTTCCGTCGTGCTAGGCGCCCTGTTTATCCTGCTGTTCCGCAAAGTAGCCGTTAACGCTACCAGCGGGGTGCCGGGTAAGCTGCAGTGCTTTGTGGAGATGCTGGTCGAGTTTGTGAATGGTAACGTCAAAGACATCTTTCACGGTCGCAACAAGGTCATCGCACCTTTGGGGCTGACGGTGTTTGTGTGGATCTTCCTGATGAACTTCATGGATCTGATCCCCGTTGACTTTATCCCTCACGCTGCACAATTGATGGGTATTCCCTATCTGCGTGTGGTTCCCTCTGCTGACGTTAACATCACCATGTCCATGGCTTTGGGCGTGTTCTTCTTGATCCTGTATTACAGCATCAAGGTCAAGGGTATCGGCGGGTTTGTGAAGGAGCTGACGCTTCAGCCTTTCAACCACCCGGCGGCCATCCCGGTTAACCTCATCCTGGAAACTGTTACGCTGATTTCCAAACCTGTTTCTCTGGGTCTTCGACTGTTCGGCAACATGTATGCTGGCGAACTGATCTTTATCCTGATTGCTGGTTTGTTACCCTGGTGGTCACAGTGGATCCTGTCCGTGCCTTGGGCAATTTTCCACATCCTGATCATCACTTTGCAGGCATTCATTTTCATGGTTCTGACCATCGTCTATCTGTCGATGGCGCAGGAAGACCATGGTTGATGCAACTCAAATAATCCTTTTTTTACAATCAATTACATCTAAATAACTGGAGATCCTCATGGAAAACTTGAACATGGACCTGCTGTACATCGCTGCTGCAATGATGATGGGTCTGGCTGCTATCGGCGCTTCCATCGGTATCGGTATCCTGGGTGGCAAGTTCCTGGAAGGTGCTGCTCGTCAACCGGATCTGATCCCTGTTCTGCGTACCCAGTTCTTCATCGTAATGGGTCTGGTGGATGCGATCCCGATGATCGCCGTTGGTCTGGGTCTGTACGTGATGTTTGCGGTTGCTGGCTAAGTCGTTACGACTCTCCAGGCATAACCCATTAACTAACTTAAGAGGACATCGGCTGTGAATATCAATGCCACCCTCCTCGGCCAAGCAATTGCTTTTTTCTTCTTCGTAGTGTTTTGCATGAAGTACGTATGGCCGCCGCTGATTGCTGCCATCGAAGCCCGTCAGAAAGCTATTGCTGACGGTCTCTCTTCTGCCGAACGTGCCAAGAAAGATCTGGATTTGGCCAAGGCCAACGCCACCGATCAGCTGAAAGAAGCCAAGCTGCAGGCTGCTGAAATCATTGAGCAGGCTAACAAACGTAAAGCCCAGATCATTGATGAAGCTGCCGCTGGTGCCCAGTCTGAGCGGGAAAAAATCCTGGCTCAGGGCCGTGCCGAGATCGAAGCTGAACGTCATCGTGCCAAAGAAGAACTGCGTAAGCAGGTTGCTGCTCTTGCCATTGCTGGTGCAGAGAAGATCCTGGCGCGTCAAATCGACCAGGCTGCCAACAGCGACATCGTCGACAAACTGGTAGCAGAACTGTAACGGGAACGGGGCTATGTCTGAACTGACTACAATCGCTCGCCCCTACGCCAAGGCTGCTTTCGAGTTTGCCGTTGAGCACAAGGCGGTTGACCAGTGGCTGGGTATGCTCGGTTTCGCTGCGCAAGTAGTGGAAAACGAGACCATGCACAACCTGGTAAACGGCTCTGTGGCCGCCGAAGAGCTGGCAACGCTGTTTGTCGGTGTCTGCGGTGAGCAACTCGACGTGCATGGCCAGAACCTGATCCGGGTGATGGCCGAGAATGGTCGCTTGGGTGTGCTGCCGGCGGTCGTTGCTGAATTTGTAGCGTTCAAAGCTGAACTGGATAAAGAGGTTCAGGCTGACGTGATTTCGGCGATCGAACTGACCGACCAGCAGAAAGCCAATATTCAGGCTTCTCTGGAACAACGTCTCGCGCGCAAAGTGAAGCTGAATTGCAGCATCGATGCGTCCTTGATGGCCGGGGTGCTCATCAAGGCCGGTGATCTGGTAATCGACGGCACAGTCCGCGGTAAGCTGGATCGCATGGCTGACGCGCTGCAATCTTGATTGGGGTATTAGAGCATGCAACTGAATTCCACTGAAATCGCCGAGCTGATCAAGCAGCGCATTGCGCAGTTTGATGTAAAGAGCGAAGCGCGTAACGAAGGTACTATCGTCTCTGTGAGCGACGGTATCATTCGTATTCACGGCCTGGCTGATGCCATGCAGGGTGAGATGATCGAGCTGCCGGGCAACCGCTACGCTCTGGCATTGAACCTGGAGCGTGACTCCGTCGGTGCGGTGATTATGGGTTCCTATGACGGTCTGTCAGAAGGAATGAAAGTAAAAGGTACTGGCCGCATTCTGGAAGTGCCGGTAGGTCGTGGTCTGTTGGGCCGGGTGTTGAACACCCTGGGTCAGCCGATCGACGGTAAAGGTCCGATCGACAACGACGGCTTCTCGCCGATCGAAGTGATCGCACCGGGCGTTATCGAGCGTAAGTCTGTTGACCAGCCGGTCCAGACCGGTCTGAAAGCCATCGATGCCATGATCCCAATCGGTCGTGGCCAGCGTGAGCTGATCATCGGTGACCGTCAGGTTGGTAAGACCGCCATCGCGATCGACACCATCATCAACCAGAAAGATTCCGGCATTAAGTGTGTCTACGTTGCGATTGGCCAGAAGGCCTCCACCATCGCCAACGTAGTGCGCAAGCTGGAAGAGCACGGCGCCCTGGCCAACACCATCGTGGTGGTTGCCTCTGCCTCCGAAGCGGCTGCTCTGCAGTACCTGGCTCCGTATGCCGGTTGCTCCATGGGTGAGTACTTCCGTGACCGCGGTGAAGACGCGCTGATCATCTATGATGACCTGTCCAAGCAGGCCGTAGCTTATCGCCAGATCTCCCTGCTGCTGCGCCGTCCGCCAGGACGTGAAGCTTACCCGGGTGACGTTTTCTATCTGCACTCCCGTCTGCTGGAGCGTGCTGCTCGCGTTAACGCCGAGTACGTAGAGAAGTTCACCAAGGGTGAAGTGAAAGGCAAGACCGGCTCTCTGACCGCGCTGCCGATCATCGAAACCCAGGCGGGTGACGTATCTGCGTTCGTTCCGACCAACGTGATCTCCATCACCGATGGTCAGATCTTCCTGACTTCACAGCTGTTCAACTCCGGTATTCGTCCGGCGGTTGACCCGGGTATCTCCGTATCCCGTGTAGGTGGTGCTGCTCAGACCAAGATCGTCAAGAAGCTGTCCGGTGGTATCCGTACCGCGCTGGCCCAGTATCGCGAACTGGCGGCATTCGCCCAGTTCTCTTCCGATCTGGACGAGGCGACTCGCAAGCAGCTGGATCACGGTGTGAAAGTGACCGAGCTGATGAAGCAGAAGCAGTACTCTCCGCTGAGCGTGGCTCACCAGTCTCTGGTGCTGTTCGCCGCCGAGAAAGGCTATCTCTCCGATGTCGAGCTGAACAAAATCGTCGACTTCGAAGCCGCTCTGCTCTCTTACGCCAATACCCAGCATGCCGAGCTGATGGCTGAAATCAATGCCAAAGCCGACTACAACGACGCGATCGTTGGCAAGCTGACTGCGTTGCTGGATAGCTTCAAAGCAACCCAGACCTGGTAAGCGTGTGTGGCAGCGTGAGCTGCCACTTGATGGAGAGTAAGAGATGGCCGGCGCAAAAGAGATACGTAACAAGATCGGGAGTGTGAAAAACACTCAGAAGATCACCGGCGCTATGGAAATGGTGGCAGCAAGCAAAATGCGCCGTGCGCAGGAACGCATGTCTGCCAGCCGTCCGTACGCTGAAACCATGCGCAAGGTGATCGGCCATATCGCTCAGGGGAACTTGGAATACAAGCACCCCTACCTCATCGAACGTGAGGTCAAGCGAGTGGGTTACATCGTCGTCTCCACCGACCGTGGCCTGTGTGGTGGTCTGAACATTAACCTGTTCAAGGCTGCCCTCAATGATATGAAGCAATGGAGCGCGAAAGGTGCCAAGGTTGACCTGGCACTGATCGGTAACAAGGCCTCCAACTTCTTTGAACGGCACGGCGCCAAGGTTAAAGCTCATGTCGCAGGACTGGGCGATAGTCCGAGCGTCAATGACCTGATTGGTTCAGTCAAGGTCATGCTGAAGGCTTACGACAACGGTGAGATTGACAAGCTGTATCTGGTGTACAACAAGTTCGTCAACACCATGGTGCAGCAACCACGGGTCGATCAACTGCTGCCTTTGCCCGTAACTGAAGACAGCAAGCTCGCCAAGAAACACCACTGGGATTACCTCTATGAGCCGGATCCCAAGAAGCTGCTGGATACCCTGCTGGTTCGCTACGTCGAATCTCAGGTTTACCAGGGTGTAGTGGAAAACTTGGCAAGTGAACAGGCAGCCCGAATGGTTGCCATGCAAGCCGCGACTGACAACGCCGGTAACCTGATTAACGATCTGCAACTGGTATACAACAAGGCCCGTCAGGCCAGTATTACCCAGGAGCTGACAGAGATCGTATCCGGTGCTGCTGCGGTGTAAGGCAAGGGTTATCAAAGGTTTAGAGGATTTGACATGAGTAACGGTTTCATCGTCCAAATCATCGGCGCTGTGGTGGACATCGAGTTCCCGCAGAATGCCGTGCCCCAGGTGTACGATGCACTGAAGGTCGTTAGCGAAGGTCAAGGCCAGGGTCTGGTGCTGGAAGTTCAGCAACAGATCGGTGGCGGCGTCGTTCGTTGCATCACCATGGGCTCCTCCGACGGTCTGCGTCGTGGGTTGGAAGTAGTGAATAGCGGTAAATCCATCCAGGTTCCGGTCGGTACTGCGACTCTGGGTCGGATCATGAACGTACTGGGCGAGCCAATCGACGAAAAAGGTCCGATCGGTGAAGAAGAGTGCTGGTCTATCCACCGCGCTGCCCCCAGCTACGAAGATCAGTCCAACAGCAACGATCTGCTGGAGACCGGCATCAAGGTTATCGACCTGGTATGCCCGTTCGCCAAGGGTGGTAAGGTTGGTCTGTTCGGTGGTGCCGGTGTAGGCAAAACCGTAAACATGATGGAGCTGATCCGTAACATCGCGATCGAGCACAGTGGTTACTCTGTGTTCGCCGGTGTTGGTGAGCGTACCCGTGAGGGTAACGACTTCTACCACGAGATGATGGAGTCCAACGTACTGGACAAAGTATCTCTGGTTTACGGTCAGATGAACGAGCCGCCCGGAAACCGTCTGCGCGTTGCGCTGACCGGCCTGACCATGGCCGAGAAGTTCCGTGACGAAGGTCGTGACGTGCTGTTCTTCGTGGACAACATCTACCGTTACACCCTGGCCGGTACTGAAGTATCCGCACTGCTGGGCCGTATGCCTTCTGCAGTAGGTTACCAGCCGACCCTGGCCGAGGAGATGGGTGTTCTGCAAGAGCGTATCACCTCCACCAAGACTGGTTCCATCACCTCCGTACAGGCCGTTTACGTGCCTGCGGATGACTTGACTGACCCGTCTCCGGCGACCACCTTCGCCCACCTGGATGCGACCGTCGTACTGTCCCGTCAAATCGCGGCACTGGGTATCTACCCTGCCGTTGACCCGCTGGACTCTACCTCTCGTCAGCTGGATCCGCTGGTGGTTGGCAAAGAGCACTACGAGACCGCTCGTGGCGTTCAGACCGTACTGCAGCGCTACAAAGAGCTGAAGGACATCATCGCCATCCTGGGTATGGATGAACTGTCAGAAGAAGACAAACTGACCGTAGCCCGTGCCCGTAAGATCGAGCGTTTCCTGTCCCAGCCGTTCTTCGTAGCAGAAGTGTTTACCGGTTCTCCGGGTAAATACGTGCCGCTGAAAGAGACCATCCGTGGTTTCCAGGGCATCCTGAAAGGCGAGTATGACGATCTGCCCGAGCAGGCGTTCTACATGGTTGGCGGTATCGACGAAGTCGTCGAGAAATCCAAGAAACTGTAAGCCTCGACAGGAGGGCCCATGGCAGAGATGATCTCCTTTCACCTGGACGTGGTGAGCGCCGAAGGAAAACTGTTTTCCGGTCGCGTGCAATCCGCTCAGGTATCAGGCTCCGAAGGTGAGTTGGGTCTCCGCCACGGTCATGCTCCGTTGCTGACTGCCATCAAGCCGGGCCTGGTCCGCTTGGTGAAGCAGAACGGAACTGAAGAGGTGCTGTACATCTCCGGCGGTATGCTGGAAGTACAACCTGAATCCGTGACCGTGCTGGCGGACACCGCGATTCGTGCTGACGACTTGGATGAGGCGAAAGCCCAGGAAGCCAAGCGCGCAGCCGAAGAGCGGATCCACAGCTCCCATGGTGATATCGACTACGCCCAGGCCGCCACCGAGCTGGCCAAGGCGATGGCTCAACTGCGAGTCATCGATATCGTCAAAAAGAATTACCGCTAATAACGGTGATGTAAAAAGCGACCTTCGGGTCGCTTTTTTTTTACCCGTTGGATAGACTCCGCCGAGTATTTCTCATGTTCCAAAGGCCAATTTATGTCCCTCAACGTCGTGATCCTGGCGGCGGGTAAAGGTACCCGCATGCGCTCTTCCCTGCCCAAGGTACTGCACCCGGTAGCCAACAAACCCATGGTTTCCCATGTGATCGATACTGCCCGTCAGGTCGGTGCCGAGCAGCTGCATCTGGTTTATGGCCACGGTGCCGAGCTGCTGAAAGAGCGGATCGTGGCGGCCGACGTGAACTGGGTGCTGCAGGCGCAGCAGCTGGGGACCGGTCATGCCGTCGCCCAGGCTATCCCGTTCTGGAAGGATGAGGACGACGTGCTGGTGCTCTACGGCGATACCCCGCTGATCCAGCCCGAGACCCTGCAGCGCTTGCTCGCCGCCAAAGCGGAAAACGGGATGGCACTGCTGACCGTGGTGCTGGACAACCCCACCGGCTATGGCCGCATCGTCCGTGAAAACGGTCTGGTGGTCGGTATCGTCGAGCAGAAGGATGCTAATGCCGAACAGCTGGTGATCCGTGAGGTGAATACTGGCGTGCTGGTGGCCAATGGGGGCCAGTTGCGTCAATGGTTGTCTCGTCTCGACAACAAGAATGCCCAGGGTGAGTTCTATCTGACGGATGTGATCGCGATGGCTCACGGCGATAATTGCCCGATTGCCGCTGTGCATCCAGAGCGTGCCGCTGAAGTTGAAGGGGCCAACAATCGGGTGCAATTGGCCCAACTTGAGCGCAGCTATCAGCAGATGCAGGCCGAGAAACTGATGATTGCTGGTGCTACCCTGATCGACCCGGCCCGCTTCGATCTGCGCGGAACCCTCGAGATTGGTGAAGAGGTGGTGATCGACGTCAACGTCATCATCGAAGGCAAGGTAACCCTCGGCAACCATGTTCGTATCGGTGCCGGTGCCGTGCTGAAGGATTGCGTGATCGGCGATCACACTGAAGTGAAGCCCTACTCCATCGTTGAAGGGGCTCAGGTGGCAGATCAGTGTTCGGTCGGCCCGTTTGCCCGTCTACGCCCGGGGGCTGTGCTCGAGCAGGATGCGCACGTTGGCAACTTCGTCGAGATGAAGAAGGCCCGTCTTGGTGTCGGTTCCAAGTGCGGTCATTTGACCTATCTGGGTGATGCCGAGATCGGAGCCGGGGTGAATATCGGTGCCGGTACCATCACCTGCAACTACGACGGGGTCAACAAATTCCAGACCATCATCGAGGACGATGTGTTCGTCGGTTCTGATACCCAACTGGTGGCGCCGGTGCGCATTGGCAAGGGGGCGACTTTGGGGGCGGGTTCCACCATCACCAAGGATGTGGCCGAGAACGAGCTGGTGATCACCCGGGTGCCCCAGCGCCACATCAAGAACTGGGCTCGCCCGGTCAAGAAGAAGTGATGCCCGATCAATAAAATAGAACCGGCGCCTGATGGCGCCGGTTTTTTTGGCTTATGACTTATGGCTGGTGTCACTGGTCGATGAATGGGGGGCCGCCCATGTGGTGGCGGGTGTGCTGTAGTCCATCACCTGATACCAGTCGAGCTTGCGGGTCAGCAGCATGATCAGTGCCAGAGTGGCGAACAAGAGCAGGGCGCCGAGCAGCAGGGCGATCTCTTCGGCCTGCAGCAGGCTGTAGAGGATGGCATAGACCAGCCCGAGCAGCGCCGCGAAGCCGATCCCCTGCTTCGGTCCGCCCAGCACATGGCTGAGATAGAAGCCGTTGAGCAGCACGCTGGCCAGCGCGGCCACCAGATAGGCCCAGCCAAAGCCGAGGTGTTCGGTCAGGGCCAGTAGCACCAGATAGAAGATGGCCAGCCCCATGCCTACCAGCGCGTACTGGATCGGGTGAACCCTCAGCCCCTTGAGCAGCTCGAACATGAAGAAGCTGATAAAGGTAAGGCCGATAAACAGCAGGGCATATTTGGCCGCCCGCTCGTTGAGCTGATAGTGATCCACCGGCTGCACCAGACTGACGCTGAAGGTGGAGAGATTGCTATCGCCCCCGTTCATCATCCGGTTGAAGCGGCTCTCCATATCGGTGGCGAACCAGCTGGTTTGCCAGTTGGCCTCAAACCCTTGTGGGCTCAGGGTGCGACTGCCCGGCAGAAAGTCACCGATAAAGTTGGGGTGGGGCCAGTTGCCCGCCAGCTGCAGGGTGCTCTCCTTGCCCAGCGGGACTATGTCGAGGGCGTTCATCCCCTGCAGATTGAGCTCCAGATGGAAGGTGCCATCCTGCTGCGGCAGGCTGTCGATCGTGGCATGGATACCCGCGAGCGCATCACCGAGGCGGGCGCCGGGTGCAAACGGGATCCGCTGTGTACCGAGCTGCAGCTCGGGGACGCTGTTGATACCGCGGGCATCGGAGAGCACCAGGCTCAGGTAGGGTTTGCCCGCCACCAGCTCGGCCGTTTCACCGAGCGGTGAGGTCGCGTCATCCAGCAGACTCTGTCGGGTAGGTAGGTGGCCCGATAGGGTGAGTCGGGTCTGATAGACCTGCGCCTGATAGATGCCCAGCTTGCGCGGGGTGACCTCCATGTTGGCCCTGATATCCAGTTGCTCCGGCAGCAGGTAGCGGTAGATCTGCTCCTGACGGACGAAGCGCTTGCCCTCCTGCTCGACCGTCACTGAACGGGTATAGGGCTGTACGATAATGGGCCCCATCAGCCGTTGCGGGCCGCTGCTGCTGGCCATGATGCTGTGAATGGCCTGACTGCGGTAAGCCTGACGCTCCCGGTTCAGCTCCATGATGGATTGCACCGGCACCATCAACAGCAGGCTGAGCAACAGCAACAGAAATATCTTGTGGGTGAATATCTGTTTGACCATGACACGTCTCCTTGTTGGATGGAGCGAGTCTGTCAGTCCGGCGTGAAGTGGTGATGGGCTTGTGTGAAGTGGTGGTGAAGGGGGATAAAAAAACCGGCATTGCGCCGGTTTCTAGAGGAATTACAGGGTCTTCAGCTCCCCGGGCAATGCGGCCAGCACCTCTTCTTTCGCTTTGAGGGAGGCGAACTGCTTGCCGGGCTTTTGCACCACGGTATGGACGAAGATCAGCTGTTTGCCCGGTTTGCTGGCCCAGCCGACGAACCAGCCGATCTGCTGATCGCGGTTGAGGCTGCCATCCAGCTTCTTCGGGTAGCCCATGCCGGTTTTGCCGTGGATCTGCCAGCCGTCGATCTCGCTCACCTTGAGGATATTGGCGGTGTACTGCAGGGTCTGCGCCGAGACCGGCAGCTTGCCGCTGAGCATCTTGCCGAGGAAGCGGGCCTGCTCCTCCGGACTGATGGCGAGGCTGGAGCTGAGCCAGGCCTGGGTCAGGCCGTCATGTTTGCCCGGATTACCGGAGAGATCCCGATTGCCGTAGTCGAAGCGGTCGACATATTGCTGGAAGCGCTCCATCCCCAGCCATTCGGTGAGCTGCTGGGAAAACCAGGCCACCGAGTAGGTTTCCCAGCGGCGCGGGGTAGTGGTTTCGCGCCAGGCGGGCAGCCAGCCGTCATAGCTCGGTTTGTAAGGCAGTGCCGGATGCTCTTCATCCACCAGATAGCCACTGTCGTAACCCATCAGCGCCAGCGGGATCTTGAAGGTGGACGCGGGCGGTAGCTGGCTGGAGCAGTCCCCTTCGCTGGAGAGGGTCTGGCCGTTGCCGTCAGCATAGAGAAAGCAGCCGCTGGCGGCGGAGGCAGGCTGGGCTGCGAGCAGACCGGCAGCCAGCAGGCTGGAGAGAAGCAGGCGGGACATAGCATTTCCTTGAGCAAATGGATGAGAGAAAGCGGCAGTCTAATGCCGCTTTGTGTGGGGAATGTGAAGTTGCGGGGGACTAAGTGAATGGCAGCCAGAGTTCCGCCAGCGCGCCTCCCTCTGGCCGGTTGCTCAGGGTCAGACGGCCGCCATGCTGGTGGGCCACCTCATGGGCGAAGCTGAGCCCGAGACCACTGCTCTTGCCCTTGTCCGGGCGCGGCAAGGAGTAGAAGCGCTCGAAGATGCGCGGCAGGGCGTAGTCGGGAATGCCGGGGCCGCTGTCGGTGACCCGAAAACAGTAGCCCTCCTCCTGCTGGCTGCCGCTCAGGGTGACCTGCCCGTTGGCGGGAGAGAAGTCGATGGCGTTGTCCAGCAGGTTGCCGATGGCCTGCTCCACCAGCAGCGGATCCCACTTCTGTTTCGGCGCGCTGGCCAGCTCGGCCATCAACTCGACCTGACGGCGCTGGGCGATGATCTGGCGGGCGTCGAGGGTGCGCTTGCCCAGTTTTGCCGGTTCCACCGACTGGCGATCCAGCCCCTGCCCCGACTCCAGCCGCGCCAGTTGCAGCATTCGCTCGATCAGCTGCTGCATGCGTGCGGTTTCCAGATTGATGTTGCCGATAAAGCGTTTGGCAACTTCGGGGGGCGGCGTTTCGGCCAAAATCTCCCCTGCCCCGCGAATGGCGGCCAGCGGGCTCTTCAGCTCGTGGGTCAGGCTGTGAACATAGGTTTCGATATAGCTTTTGCCATCGAGCTGGTGGCGCATGGTCTCCAGCGAGCGGCCGAGCCGATCCAGCTCGACGGTGTGCAACTGCGGTAGCGGTGCCGCCTCCCCCTTGCTGACCGAGTCGGCGTAGTGCACCAGCTTGCCGATGGCGCGGTTGAGCCACCACACCAGCAGGCTGCCGATCAGCAGCGAGATGAGCAGCATCTGGCCGCCGGCCCGCAGCAGCTCCTGTTCCCCCCGCTCGATGGCAGGCATCAGGGTGCGGTTGGGTTTGGCGACGGTGAGGGAGCCGATGATCTCGGACCCTTCCCGCAGCGGCGCCGCCACATACATGGTCGAGCTGGCAGCATCATCGGGATCGGTGCGGGTGCTGCGGGCGCCATATTGGCCGCGCAGGGTGCGGTAGACATCGTTCCAGCGGGAATAGTCCTTGCCCAGATCCGTGCCGTCGGAGTCGTAAATCACCATGCCCTTCTGGTCAGTGACATAGATGCGGTACTCCGCCTGCTGCTTGAGGTGGCCATCGATCATCGCATTGATGGGATTCTGGTTGAGGCGGGCGAAGGCGCTGGCCAACCGCCCGTTCATCATATTCCCCTCTTGCAGATCATCGAGGGCGAGCGGCGCCAGCAACTGGGTCATGTCTACCAGAGTATCCTCGGTGGCGCTGCGCACCCCGGGTTTTATCTCCTCGACGAAGATCTCCAGCACGAACCAGGCGGCCAGCGCGAAGATCAGCAGCAGGCCGCACAGCAGTTGCAGCCCGAGTCTCATGCCAGCTCCAGGCTGTAGCCCAGCCCGCGGTGGGTGAGGATCAGGTTGGCCTCGGGATCATGTTCGCGCAGCTTGGCGCGGATGGTCTTGATATGGGTATCTACGGTGCGATCCAGACTCTCCTCCGCATCCTGCCACACCAGATCCATCAGCTGCTGGCGGGAGTAGACCCGCCCCGGCGCCAGCATCAGGGTCTTGAGCAGCAGATATTCGTAGCGAGTGAGGGCCAGCGGCTGGCCGCGAAAGTGAATGCGGGCCCGCTCCTCATCCAGTACCAGCAGGGCGCTGGGCTGGGGGGCGACGGGCTGGCTGCGGCGCAGGATGACCCGCACCCGGGCACACACTTCCCTTGGCGAGAAGGGTTTGGCCACATAGTCGTCGGCACCGATCTCCAGCCCGATCAGCCGGTCTATCTCCTCGCTGCGGGCGGTGAGGAACATCAGGGGAATATCGGTCAGCGCCCTCACCTGCTTGCAGAGTTCGAAGCCGCTGATGTCGGGCAGCCCCACATCGAGGATCAGGAAGTCGGGTCGCGTCTGTTCCAGTCGTGTCAGCAACTGTTGGCCCAGCATGAACCACTCTACCTCGAACCCGTCGGTCTGCAGGGCGTAAATCAGGGTGTCGGCGATGCTGGCCTCATCCTCCACCAGCCAGATGACTCTCTTTTGCATGGCATCCTCGTCGCAAATTGGCACCCCATTCTGGCATCGAACCAAATCGGATCCTATTTGCTGTTTTATTTTTCCGAAAAAGGGGCTAATATTTCGATGTTCTTTCGAATCGAAACTTAAAAATGACCAAACGTAATACTCAACAACGCCGACACACCATAGTGACCCTGGTACAAGAGCAGGGTGAAGTGAGCGTTGACGCCCTCGCCAAACACTTTTCTACCTCCGAAGTGACCATCCGTAAAGATCTGGCGGTACTGGAGACCGGTGGTCTGCTGCTGCGCCGTTACGGTGGTGCTGTCCCTTTGCCGAGCGAGATGGTGGTCGAGGTCAACCCTGAACAAGTTTCGAACCGAAAGTTAGCCATTGCCCGTGCGGCGGCCGAGCGGCTGCGTGATCACAACCGCGTCATCATCGACAGCGGCAGCACCACCAGCGCCATGATCCCCATGCTGGGCAACAAGCGCGGCCTCATTGTGATGACCAACTCCCTCAATGTGGCCGGTGCCCTGCGCGAGCTGGAAAATGAGCCTACCCTGTTAATGACCGGTGGCACTTGGGACCCTCACTCCGAATCCTTCCAGGGGCAGGTGGCGGAACAGGTGCTGCGTTCCTACGACTTTGACCAGCTCTTTATCGGTGCCGACGGCATCGACCCGGAGCGTGGCACCACCACCTTCAACGAGCTGGTGGGCCTGTCGCGGGTGATGGCAGAGGTGTCGCGGGAGGTCATTGTGATGGTCGAATCGGAAAAGATCGGCCGCAAGATCCCCAATCTCGAACTTCCCTGGTCGAGCATCCATACCCTGGTGACCGACGAGGGGCTGGCCAGCGAGGCCAGAGAACAGATTCAAGCCCAGGGGGTGACGCTTATCTGCGCCCCGGTCACTTGCTGACATCGAGCTCTGAACCATCCAACTGACTTTACGATTTGCATCTCAAGGAGAAGTGTATGTGTGGCATCGTCGGGGCTGTCGCCCAACGTGATGTGGCTGAAATTCTGGTAGAGGGCCTGCGCCGTCTGGAGTACCGCGGTTATGACTCAGCCGGTGTGGCCGTGTTCAGCGCCAACCAGCCGTTGCAGCGGGTTCGCCGTCTGGGCAAGGTGGCCGAGCTGGCCAAGGCGCTCGACGAGCAGTCCGTCCATGGCGGTACCGGCATCGCTCATACCCGCTGGGCCACTCACGGCGAGCCCTCCGAACGCAACGCCCACCCCCACGTTTCCGAGCATATCGTGGTGGTGCACAACGGCATCATCGAGAACCACGAAGAGCTGCGGGAAGAGTTGAAGGCGCTGGGCTATGTGTTCAACTCCGACACTGACACCGAAGTGATTGCCCATCTGGTCCATCACGAGCTGAAGAGCGCCTGCAGCCTGCTGGCCGCCATGCAGACTGCGGTGAAGCAGCTGCGCGGTGCCTACGGTACCGTGGTGATGGACAGCCGCGACGACAGCCGCGTGGTGGTGGCCCGTTCCGGTTCACCGCTGGTGATCGGCCGCGGTATCGGCGAGAACTTTATCGCCTCCGACCAGATGGCGCTGCTGCCGGTGACCCGTCGCTTCATCTTCCTGGAAGAGGGTGATGTGGCCGAAGTGACCCGCCGCGATGTGCATATCTTCGATACCAACGGTAACGCCGTGGTGCGTGAAGAGCAGGAGTCCGAACTCTCCCACGATGCCGGTGACAAGGGCGAATACCGTCACTACATGCTCAAAGAGATCCACGAGCAACCCAAAGCGATCACCAACACCCTGGAAGGGCGTCTGGGCAGCGATCACGTGGTGGTCGAATCGTTCGGTAACGGCGCGCGCGCCATCTTTGACAAGGTCGAGCACGTGCAGATCGTCGCCTGCGGCACCTCCTATCACTCCGGCATGGTGGCTCGCTACTGGTTCGAAGAGATCGCTGGCGTCTCCTGCGATGTGGAGATCGCCTCCGAGTTCCGCTATCGCAAATCGGTAGTGCGCCCCAACAGCCTGCTGGTGACCCTCTCCCAGAGCGGCGAGACCGCCGATACCCTGGCGGCGCTGCGTCTGGCCAAGGAATCCGGCTACATGAGCTCGCTGGCTATCTGCAACGTGCCGGGATCCTCGCTGGTGCGTGAATCGGATCTGGCCTTTATGACCCGCGCGGGGGCAGAAATTGGTGTGGCCTCCACCAAGGCATTCACCACCCAGCTGGCTGGCCTGCTGATGCTGGTGGCCTCCGTCGGTCACTGCCGTGGCCACCTGAGCGCCGCCGCCGAGGCTGAACTGGTCAAGGCGCTGCAAGCCCTGCCGCTGCGTATTAAAGAGAGTCTGGCGCTGGCCAAGGATATCGAAACCCTGGCCGAAGAGTTTGCCGACAAGCAGCACAGCCTGTTCCTCGGCCGTGGCAGCCAGTACCCCATCGCCATGGAGGGGGCGCTCAAGCTCAAAGAGATCTCCTACATCCACGCCGAAGCTTACGCCGCTGGCGAACTGAAGCACGGCCCGCTGGCGCTGATCGATGCCGAGATGCCCATCATTGTGGTGGCGCCGAACAACGATCTGCTGGAGAAGCTCAAGTCCAACGTGGAAGAGGTGCGCGCCCGTGGCGGTATCCTCTACGTGTTCGCCGATGCCGATACCGGCTTCAAGAGCGACGAGACCATGCGGGTCATGAACCTCAACCATGTGGAAGAGGTGATCGCCCCCATCGTCTATACAGTGCCGCTGCAGCTGCTCTCCTACCACGTTGCCCTGATCAAGGGCACTGACGTCGACCAGCCGCGCAACCTGGCAAAATCGGTGACCGTCGAGTAAGTCACTCTCTCAAATGAAAAAGAGCCGCAATTGCGGCTCTTTTTGTTTCGGCTGAGGGGTTACGACAGCCGCAGGTTGGTGATGGTGACCTCGTCGAGGGAGGGCACTATGATGCCGCTGGTGATCCCTTTGGCGATGGCCTGACTGCGGTTCTTTGAGTCGGTCTTGTTGGTCACCTGGGTCAGGTGAAAGTTGACCGTCCGCTCACTGATGCCGAGGATGGTGGCGATCTCCCAGGAGGTCTTGCCCTCGCTGGCCCAGAACAGGCACTCCTTCTCCCGATCCGACAGTTCGGTCAGGTATTTCATCATATCCGGTCTGCTTTTGATCAGTTGCAGTGCGGAGTTGAAGATGTAGCTGGCACAAAACGACAGCAGCGGAACATTTTCAAACATCAGATCGGAGTTGGATTTGTCCTTGGTGATGAAAGAGAGGATGCCGTGCTCCCCCTGCGGGGTGTGCAGCGGAAAGGAGACGCCATTGCGTACCCCGAAATCAGCCGCCAGGTTCATCACGTCGCGGCTGGCGCTGGGCAGCCAGGGCGAGTCGCAGTCGAGCTTGTTCCAGAAGATCGGCTGGGTCTGTTTCAGCCCCAGATAGACCACCGGATCCTGGGTCAGATACTGGTTTTCGCTGTAGGCGTCAAACCAGGTGGTCGGACAGTTGTTGAACAGTGCCACGTGGGATTTTTGCATGCTGATGGGGAAAATAATCAGCAGCCGAAAGTAATCAAAGCCCATTTGATGACTGAAGCGCTCCAGCAGTTGATGGATATCGCTGGTTTTTGTTGCCTTGGTGAACTTGTCGATATGTTCCCAGATCGCATCGTTGAGCATTACTTTCTCCTTTTTCGATCTCTATCACACTGATCGAAAAGATTTTTTATCGTTATTTATATTTGTGCGGTGGCTATTGGCGCCACTTATTCCGTGCGTGCTTAAAAATTATCCTGTTTTTGTGCATAAAGGCCAAGAAAATCCTCTCGTTGCCAGTCCGCCCCGCATTTGAGATAATGATAATAGTTATCATTAGTAAGATGTATTTCAATGAACAAATTATGGGGTGTGGCCCTGCTGCCACTGTCAGTCCACTTTGCTGCCATCGGGGATGAGCTGGTTGCTCCCGCCCTCAAGAACAGCATAGCTGCCGGGAAAGCCTCCCAGCAGCGGGTGGAAAAAGCCGCCGATGCCGCTGTTGCCGCACGACTGGAGCTGCAAAACGCCCAGCTGCAACTGCGCGACCTAGAAGCCTACAACCGCTACATGCAATCTCTGGTGGCCGATCAGCAAAATGAGCTGGGTAAATTGAGCCAGCAGCTTGAAGCGGTGCAAGAGACCCGTCAGGGCTTGATCCCGCTGATGTTGCAGATGCAGGCAGATCTGGAACAGCTGGTGCAAAACGACATCCCGCTGCGCAAGGAAGATCGGCTGGCGCGGGTTGAACAGTTAAAAGCGACCCTAGCTCGCGCAGACGTTAGCGAGGCAGAGAAATTCCGTCAGCTGCTGCAGGCCTATCAGATTGAAGCCGAGTACGGCAGCCGGATGGACAGCTATTCCGCCGAGCTGGAGCTGGATGGTGCCCCGCGTCGGGTCGATGTGCTGGCGCTGGGCCGGGTCTCCCTGCTGGCAATGACGGCCGATCGCAGTCAGGCATGGCGCTGGTCTGCCGAGGCGAAGCAGTGGCAAGCCCTCGATAGCCAGTGGCTCTCCCCCATCGCCGAGGCGATGGATGTGGCCGCCGACAAGAAAGTTCCCCAGTTGCTCAATGTCCCCCTCTCTGTCAGCCGTAGTCAGGAGGCCCAATCATGAGAGTCACCATGAAGTGGTTCCCCCTCCTTATTGCTCTCTCCTGCGGTACCAACGCCGCGGTCGCCGATGAGTGGCAGCAGCAGGAACAGGCTCGTGAACAGCAGGCTCAGCAAGATCTGGCGACCGTTGCCAAGGAGCTCGGCACTGCCCGCACCAGACTGGCCGAGGCCCAGCGCCTGAGCAAGGAGCTGGCTGGCAAGTTCGCCAGCAACGAGAAGCAGCTGGTCGAGCTTAACGCCCAGTGGGAGCAAGCCTCCGGCGACATGAACGAGATCTTCGCGGTCACCCGTCAGGGCGCCAGCGATGCGGTCAAGCTGCTGAGCGAATCCGCCGTCGAGGGCCAGTACCCGGAGCGTCTCGCCCCGCTGAAAGCCATGGCACAGGATAAACAGGTGCCGGATCGAGCCGCCCTCGCCCTGCTGCCCGCCACGCTGCTGCAGGAGATCCGCGAATCTGGCCGGATTGCCCAGTTCAACGGCAAGGTGCTCGATGCCCAGGGGGCTGCCAGCGAGCAGTCGCTGACCCGGGTTGGCAGTTTTGCCCTGCTGGGGAGCGAAGGCTTCCTGCAACCGACCGCCGAAGGCTTGAGCCCGGTACTGGGTCTGCCCGGTAGCGTGCTCTCTGCCGTTGCGGCTTATCAGGGTCAGGAAGGGGAAGCGCTGCCGCTGGATCCTTCTCATGGCACTCTGCTGGCGATGCTGGCACAGGCACCCACCTTCTGGCAGCAGGTACAGCAAGGTGGTCAGGTCGGCGCCATTATCGTGCTGCTGGCCGCTATCGGTCTGGGAATTGCTGCGGTACGGCTGTGGAGCCTCTCCCGCGAACTGGGTCGGGTGCGTCGCCAGCTCAAGAGCGGCGAGTATCACGCCGACAACGCCCTTGGCCGGGTGCTGACGGTGGCAGACAAACACCCCGAGCTGAGCATGGAGACCCTCGAGCTGCGTCTTGATGAGGCGATCCTGCAGGAGACTCCTCGCATGGAGCGCGGCATCGGCATGGTCAAGGTAATCGCGGCCATCGCCCCCATGCTGGGTCTGCTCGGTACCGTGACCGGGATGATCGGCACCTTCCAGGCCATCACCCAGTTTGGTACCGGCGATCCCAAGATCATGGCGGGCGGTATCTCCATGGCGCTGGTCACCACGGTACAGGGTCTGGTGGCGGCCATTCCGCTGATCCTGGCCCACAGCCTGCTGCAATCGCGCTTCACCGAGCTCTCCAATGTACTGGAGCAGCAGGTAGCCGGTATTTTGGCCGAGCGCGCCGAGAGCAATAACGGCGGGATGGAGCGAGCAGCATGATGCTCGACATCTGGCAACAGCTGCAGAGTTTCATGGGCCGTGGCGGCCCTGTGCTCTGGGTCATTCTGGCCCTGCTGGTGCTGATGTGGATTTTGATGATCGAGCGGCTGCTCTACCTCAATCTGGGTTTTGGCCCCTTGCAGCAACAGCTGCTCGGCCGCTGGCAGGCCCGCAGCGAGCGCCACAGTTGGCACGCCCGGGCGATCCGCAGCCGCTGGCTGGCGCAGGCAGAGTTGGAACTGAACCGTCATCTGATCTTCATCCGCACCCTGGTGGTGCTCTGTCCCATGCTGGGGTTGCTGGGCACTGTGACCGGCATGATCGGCGTATTCGATGCGTTGGCTGCGGCCAACCGCTTTAACCCGGAGAGCATGGCGGGCGGGATCTCCCGCGCCACTATCCCCACCATGGCGGGCATGGTGGTGGCGCTCTCCGGCGTGTTGTTACTCAGTCGGCTCGAGAGTCAGGCCAAGCGTGCGCTGGCCAAGACCCGGGACGGCCTGCGAGAAGAGAAGGTAATGCAATGAGACGGCAATCCAAACGCCAGCGTGACGAAGTGCAGATCGACATGACCCCCATGCTGGATATCGTGTTCATCATGCTGATCTTCTTTATTGTCACCACCTCCTTCGTGCGCGAAGCCGGGCTCGAGGTACACAGACCTCAGGCCAGTCAGGCCAAGGCGCAGAAATCTTCCAGCATCATGCTGGCGATCGGGGCTCAGGGTCAGATCTTCCTTGACCGCAAGCAGATCGATGTGGAGCGGGTACAGGCCACCATCGCCCGTCTGCTGGCGGAGCAGCCCGATGCCAGCCTGGTGATCCAGGCCGACGAGCGAGTGCCCCATGGCAAGGTGGTGCGGGTGATGGATGAGGCCAAGGCGGCAGGCATCGCCAATATCGCTGTGGCGGTGGCGCCGAAATGAAATACAAGCTGATGAGCCTGGGGCTGGGGATCGCCCTCAGTCTGGGCATCCTGCTGTTTATGGCCACACTGGTTGAACCGCCCCGGGGCGAGAAGGTGGCGAGCGAACAGAAGCCCATCGTCATCAATATGCAGAACGAGGTGACCGAGGTGCAGGTGCGCGAGCGTCCGGTGCCGCAGGAGCCCGAACCTCTGCCAGAGCCTCCCGCCGCATTGGCCTCGACACCGCTGCCGATGCCCGCAGCGGCCCCCTTGGCGGCCGTTGAGCCGAGTCTGGATCTGGTCTCCAGCCTCAGCGCGGTGCAGGTCTATGCCCCCGGAGTGGCGACCAGTACCGCACCGGTATTGAGTGGCAACTACCACGGCCAGCAGCAGGGAGCGGGTATCGGCGCCGGTGACATGCTGATGCCGCTGCAACGGATCGAGCCGGTCTACCCCTATCGTGCCCAGCAGTCAGGGATCGAAGGATTCGTCACCCTGCGCTTTAGCGTGAATGCCGAAGGTGGCGTGCAGGATGTGGAAGTGGTCGAGGCCAAGCCCAAGCGTCAGTTCGAGCGGGCGGCCATTCAGGCGATCAACAAGTGGCGCTATCAGCCGAGACCCGGCGCCACCGACAAGCTGGTGCAAGTCATCACGCTCAAATTCAAACTGGAGTCATAACTATGTTGCGGATCTGGATCTGTCTGCTTGCCCTGGTCGGCCAAGCCTGTCTGGCGATGGAGGTCAGCCCTCATTTCTCCCGTCAGCTTGAACCCGTGATGAAGCTCTATCAGTCTGGTCAGTGGCAACAGGCCCAGAGCAAGGCATCCGGCCTCAAGCCAAATAGCGATGCCGAGCGCGCCTGGCTGGCGCAGTTGCAAGCCTCGCTGGCGGCCAATCTGCAACAGACGACCCAGGCTAGCCGCTACGTCGAACAGGCCCTTGCCTATAAAGAGTGGCCCGAGCAGCAACAGCTCCAGCTGTTGCGACTGCGCGGCGATATTCAGGCCCAGCAATCCAACTGGTCTGGTGCCATCGCCAGCTACAAGGCGGCGCTGGCGCTCAAGCAAGACGATGGGCTGCGCCTGCGTCTGGCCGGCCTCTATTACCACAACAAGCAGTACGGTGACGCCGCCAACCAGAGCGAACAGTTGTTGAAGAAGGGTTGGCAGAAGCAGGCCGCCATTATTCGCCTATCCGCCCTCACCGCCCAGCAACGTTATGGCGTGGCGGCCGATCAGGCAGTCGAGCTGATCCGTCACGAGCCGACAGAGAGCAAATGGTGGCAGCAGGCGGTATCGCTCAACCTCTCCGCCAAACGTGGCGATCAGGCGCTGGCGCTGCTGCAAACTGCCATCGACAGAAAACTGATGGATGATGCGTCTGCCCGCAATCAGCTGATCCGCCTCTATGCCTGGCAAGGGCTGCCTTATCGTGGGGCCCGTCTGCTGGAGGCTGCCATGGCCAAGGGACAGATGAAGCAAAGTGCTGAAAACCGCCAACTGCTTGCCCAATTGTGGGAAGGTGCCCGGGAGTGGTCACAAGCGGTCGATAGCTGGCAGCAGCTCGCCAACCAGCACGGTCAGCCCAAAGCTGCCATGCGCGCCGCCGAACTGCTACTGCAACAGGGCAAGACTGATGCTGCCATGACCCAGCTCGCCGCCATCAAGTCGGTAAAAGGCGAGCAAGGCAATCGTGCCAAAGCGTTGCTGGTGCAGGCACACCTTAATAAGGAGCAGTATGCCCAGGCGCTGGAACTGGCCCGTGAGCTGCAGCAGCAGGATAACTGGCAACAGAAGGCAACCAGCTGGGTCAACTATATCCAGGCACAAAGCGAAGAGTTGAGCAAAAAAGCGGCGTAAAAGAGGTGCCAAGGGGCTGTTTTGGGGCATTCAGTTCGCTTTTTCAGCAAACGAACGCATTTTTGCAAAAAGCCCTTGTCATCACGGCGCGGCTCCCTATAATGCGCCCCTACCAGCACGGCGGAACACGCCGAACTGATGAGTCAGCTTCCTAGCGAAGTGGGCGCCGAAAGAAAAGCGAAAACAATCGCTTGACTTTCGAAGTGAGAAGCGTAATATGCGCCTCCTCAACGCGACAAGCGTGACGCTCTTTAACAATTTGAATCAAGCAATCTGTGTGGGCACTCACAGCATAGAACATCAAAACAATTTTTGATTTTCAATGTCTGGTGAAGTGACCAAGACGATTTCTTAGCAATAAGAAGTCGAACAGTTTATTTCAGCAATTCA